>NZ_DEYR01000021.1:0-48563 GCF_002364635.1 Pseudomonas sp. UBA3153 | reverse complement strand
TCTTCCGATCTGTCGACGCCTGGCGTCTTCGCCGCACGCCCTCGCCGCGCCTGCAGCGGCGCCTGCCGGGCAATCTGCCGCTGGGCCGCAGCGAGGAGGTGCGCCTGGACGTGACGCACGACCAGGCGCGGCCGCTGCATATCGAGGTCTTCGACCACGTGCCGGACGGCCTGGCCTTCGAGGAGCTGCCGCAGAGCGTCGAACTGCGTCCGGGCGAAACCACCGAGCTCGGCTATCGCCTGCGACCGCTGGTACGCGGGCATTTCCGCTTCGCCCGCTGCGAGGTCGGCCTGCCCAGCACGCTCGGCCTGTGGCGCGCCCGACGCCTGCTGGAGCTGCCCGGCGAGACCCGCGTCTACCCGGATTTCGCCCGTCTCTACGGCGCACAACTGATGGCGGTGGACGACTGGCTCAGCCAGCTCGGCGTACGCCAGCGTCCGCGTCGCGGCCTGGGCCAGGAATTCCACCAACTGCGCGAATTCCGCGACGGCGACACGCTGCGGCAGATCGACTGGAAAGCCACCGCGCGCAAGCGCACGCCGATCGCCCGCGAATACCAGGACGAGCGCGACCAGCAGATCATCTTCCTGCTCGATTGCGGCCGCAGGATGCGCAGCCAGGACGATGAGCTGGCGCACTTCGACCACGCGCTGAACGCCTGCCTGCTGCTCAGCTACGTGGCGCTGCGCCAGGGCGACGCGGTGGGCCTGGCGACCTTCGCCAGCGAGCACGATCGCCACGTCGCGCCGGCCAAGGGCCATGCGCAACTCAGCGTGCTGCTCAACGCGGTGTACGACCTCGCCAGCAGCCAGCGCCCGGCGGACTATGCGGCGGCGGTCAGCCAGTTGCTCGCCCGCCAGCGCCGCCGCGCCCTGGTGGTGCTGGTCAGCAACCTGCGCGACGAGGACGACGAGGAACTGCTCGGCGCGCTCAAGCGCCTCGGTCGCCAGCATCGGGTGCTGGTCGCCAGCCTGCGCGAGGAGGTGCTCGATCGCCTCCGGCAGACACCGGTTCGGGGCTACGACGATGCCCTCGCCTACTGCGGCACGCTCAACTACCTGAATGCCCGTGGCGGGCTGCATGATCGTCTGGCCGCCAACGGACTGCCGATCCTCGACGCTCGCCCGGGCGAACTCGGTCCGGAACTGGTCGGGCGGTATCTGGCGTGGAAAAAGGCGGGCGTTCTGTAGAGCGGGGATGGCGCCCATCCGTGGGCGCGTGGGGCGTCACTGCGGCGACGTCACCTTGGGGCTGAAAGCGAAGTACTGGCGCAGCACCTGGACCAGCTCGACGTACTCGGCCGGCGGCGCCACCAGGGAAAAGCCCGAATCGTAGCTTCCCGGCGTGGCGTCTTCCTGGCTCCACTGGCAGGTCGCATAGAAGTCGACGAAATGAATCTGCCCGTCCTGGCCGGGAATCTTCAGGCGCATGTCGAAGCGCGCATCGGTCAGCATCGGCCACTCGCTGATGAGCATCAGCCCATCGACCGAGACGTTGCCCAGGTAGCCCATCGGTTTATCGGTATGCCGGTTGAACACCTTCAGGTAGTACGGCAACTGATGGCGCTCGATTCGAGACGGTAGACGCATGATGGCTTATCGCTATGAATGTGGGTCGAGTATGGTCCGAGTTCAGGGTGGCTGAACAGCCGTCAGGCGCAGTCCGCTGCCAGCCGCGCGTCGATTTTGCGACGGGCGGTATTCAATTGCTCGTCGCTGTAGAACACCCGCTCTCCTTTATCGTCGCGGTAGTAGAGCCTCCTGCCGCTGTTCAGCGCACCGAGGTTACCGCGCAGCGCGCGGCAGCGCTCGCTGCGGCTCGACTGTTTCTGTTGCGCCTCGACGGCCTTCTTCGCCTGCTCCTCGCGGCGTGCCCCGAAGAAGCGCTCGGTGCGTTCTTCACGCGCCTGTGTGGCGGCGTCGCGCTCGATCGCCTGCGGGTGCACATCGACCTTTTGCGCGCCAGCCGGCGGCCGCTCCCCGTAATTCAGCGTGCCCTTGGCGTCCGTCCAGCGGTAGATCTCCGCGGTGGCGAGCAGAGGCAGCAGGATCAGGACAAGCCACCAGTGGCGCATGCTCGGTCATCCGTTACGGGCCAAAAGGATCAATGCGGCGGCGGTGCCGGAATCGGCTTGGCGGGCACCGCCGGCCGAGCTTGACCCAACTGGTCGAGGGTTTCCAGCCGCGCCCGCGCCCGATAGGCGTATTCGCTGGTCGGGTAGCGACTGATGATGAACTGGTAGGTCTGCGCCGCATCGACGAACAGGCTCTGGCGCTCCAGGCACTGCCCGCGCAGCAGGGATATCTCCGGCTGCAGGTAGTTGCGCGAGCGGCTCTTGCGCTCGGCCTGGGACAACTCGAGCATCACCTGCTCGCAGTCGCCCTCGTCGTAGGCGCGGTACGCGTTGTTCAGATGGTGGTCCAGGGTAAAGCGGGTGCAACCCGCGACTCCGGCAAGCAACGCCAGGGCGATCAGACATCTCATGGGCAATCTCCTCCGATGGGCAGCGTATCGGCGTGGCGGGGGATTTCTGCAGGGAATGCGCCGCATCATTTCGTCGGTTGCCAGACGCGGGCGACGTAGTGCACGCGAACAATGACTACACCGCCCCGGCATAGTAGCCTCGAAACTTGCCTGAACCACGGAGCTACTGCATGACCTCGCGCCGCACCAAGATCGTCGCCACCCTCGGCCCGGCCAGCAACTCGCCGGAAGTGATCGAACAGCTGATTCTCGCCGGCCTCGACGTCGCCCGCCTGAACTTCTCCCACGGCACGCCCGACGAGCACAAGGCGCGGGCCGCGTTGATCCGCAGCATCGCCGCCCGGCACGGTCGTTTTGTCGCCCTGCTCGGTGACCTCCAAGGGCCGAAGATCCGCATCGCCAAGTTCGCCAACAAGCGCATCGAGCTCAAGGAAGGCGACAGCTTCCGCTTCTCCGTCACCTTCCCGCGCGACGCCGGAACCGAAGAGGTGGTCGGCATCGACTACCCAGACCTGGTCAAGGACTGCGATATCGGCGACGAGCTGCTGCTCGACGACGGCCGCGTGGTCATGCGCGTGGAAGGCAAGAACGACGAGGAACTGCACTGCCGCGTTCTGATCGGCGGCCCGCTGTCCGACCACAAGGGCATCAACCGTCGCGGTGGCGGCCTGACCGCCCCGGCCCTGACCGAGAAGGACAAGGCCGACATCAAGCTGGCGGCGGAAATGGACCTGGACTACCTTGCCGTGTCCTTCCCGCGTGACGCGGCGGACATGGAATACGCCCGCAAGCTGCGCGACGAATCCGGCGGTACCGCCTGGCTGGTGGCGAAGATCGAACGCGCCGAAGCAGTAGCCGACGACGAGACCCTGGACGCACTGATCCGCGCCAGCGACGCGGTGATGGTCGCCCGTGGCGACCTCGGCGTGGAAGTCGGCGACGCCGAACTGGTCGGCATCCAGAAGAAAATCATCCTGCACGCGCGCCGCTTCAACAAGGCGGTGATCACCGCCACGCAGATGATGGAATCGATGATCTCCAGCCCGATGCCGACCCGCGCGGAAGTCTCCGACGTGGCCAACGCCGTGCTCGACTATACCGACGCGGTGATGCTCTCCGCCGAGAGCGCCGCCGGCTCCTACCCGGTGGAAGCGGTGAAGGCGATGGCGCGCATCTGCCTGGGCGCCGAGAAGCAGCCGACCAGCCAGAAGTCCAGCCATCGCCTGGGTCACACCTTCAGCCGCTGCGACGAAAGCATCGCCCTGGCGGCGATGTTCACCGCCAACCACTTCCCCGGCGTGAAGGCGATCATCAGCCTCACGGAAAGCGGTTTCACCCCGCTGATCATGTCGCGCATCCGCTCCGCGGTGCCGATCTTCGCCTTCTGCCCGAGCCGGGAAACCCAGGCACGGGTGGCGCTGTTCCGCGGCGTCTACACCATCCCCTTCGACCCCACCACGCCACGCACCGAAAGCCTTAGCCAGGCAGCGGTCAACGAACTGCTGCAACGCGGCCTGGTGGAACAGGGCGACTGGGTGCTGCTGACCAAGGGCGACAGCTACCACACCATCGGCGGCACCAACACGATGAAGCTGCTGCACGTCGGTGAAGCGCTGGTTTGACGCCCGCGCGCAGGAACGAAAAAGCCGCTCGATGAGCGGCTTTTTCATGTCCGGGCGAGATCAGGCGAAGCGCGAAAAATCGGGCTCGCGGCGTTGCATGAAGGCGCTCAAGGCCTCGGCGGCTTCGGGCGAGCGCAGCCGCTGACCGAACAGCGCGCCCTCTTCCTCAATCACCCGACGCAGTTCCTCACGCCCCGGCGCGCGCATCAGCCGTTTGGCGTCGGCCACCGCCGAAGGGGCCAGTTGGCCGAAGCGCAGCGCCATTTCCCGGGCCTTGTCCAGCGTCGCCTGCCCGCTGCCCAGCGCTTGGTTGGCGATGCCCCACTGGGCCGCCTGCTCGCCGCTGAAGCTCTCGCCGAGCATCAGCAGTTGCGTCGCCCGGGCGTGCCCGAGCAGGCGCGGGAGAATCAGGCTGGAGCCGTATTCCGGGCACAGACCCAGGTTGACGAAGGGCATGCGCAACATCGCATCGCGGCTGACGTAGACCAAATCGCAGTGCAGCAGCAGCGTGGTGCCGATGCCGACGGCCGGCCCGGCGACCGCGGCGACCACCGGCTTCTTCAGCTCGAAGAGCGCACTCATGAAACTGAACACCGCGCTGTCCAGGCCGCTCGGCGGTGCCTGGATGAAATCGGCGAGGTCGTTGCCGCTGGTGAAGCAGGCCTCGCCCCCGGAAATCAGCACCGCACGAATCGCCGGGTCGGCATCCGCGGCCTCGAGTTCTTCGGCCAGGCGCGAATACATCGCGCGGGTCAGCGCATTCTTCTTGTCGGGGCGATTGAGCTGCAGGCTCAGCAATCCCGAATTGCGGTCGGCAAGAACGTGATCGGACATGGTGGCTCCGGGTGGCGAAGGCCCCTCGAATCCCCGTCGACGGTGGAAGGACGGTCAGCGTTCGACGGGCCCTTCAGGCACGTGGCAGGAAGACGTCGGCCAGCAGGTTGGAACGGGGAATGCCGGCCAGGTAAAGCGCTCGGGCGAATTCCTCCACGCGCGCAGGCTGGCCGCAGAGTAAGGCGACGGTTCGCCGCGGAACAAGGCGGAATCCGGCCAAAACACGCGGCAACTCGGCCGCCGTGACCAGCTCGACGCTCAGCTGCGGATGCTCGGCGGCGAGCTCGCCAAGCTCCTGCGCCAGGTAGTGGGCGTGGACGTCCCGGGCCAGGTGGACCAGCTTGATCGGGCCCGTGTGCCCCTGGCGCAGGGCCTCGCGCAACACGCCCCAGAGCGGCGCGAGCCCCGTGCCGCTGGCCAGGATGAGCAACGGACGTTCGCTCCAGTCCGGGTCGTAGTGCAGGGCTCCCCCGCGCACCTCGCCGACGCGCAGCGCATCGCCAACCCGCAGGGTGCGCGCCGCATCACTGAAGGCTCCCGGCTCGCGGCAATCCAGGTGAAACTCCAGCCCGCCGTCGCCCGGCAGGCTGGCGAAGGAATAGGGTCGCGAGGTGCCGTCGGCGGCGAACAGCTGGACATGCTGCCCGGGCTGATAAGCCAAGGGACGCGCAGGCTGCAGGCGCAGGCGAAGCACATCCGCCGGGCGCCAGTCGACCTGCTGCACCTGAGCGGCTACCGCGTCGACGGCGGGATCGAACACTTCGACACGCAGGTCACCGACCACCCGGCACTGACACGACAGCCGCCAGCCCGCCGCGCGGCGGACGTCATCCAGCGCCCCGGGCAACGCATCCTCCACCTCGCCGGCGACGCAGCGCACCATGCAGGCATGGCAACTGCCTGCGCGGCAGCTGTAGGGCACGCGGACTCCGGCGCTGTTCAGGGCATCGAGCAGGTTGCTCCCCGCCGCAACCGACCAGTGCCGGTCGCGGACCTCAAGACGTGGCATCGACGCGCGCCCAGTTCGCCTCGCAACGGTTGCGACCGCCGCGCTTGGCCCGGTAGAGCGCCTGATCGGCACGCTGCAACGCGTCGTCCAGTTCATCGCCAGGCTGCAGCAGGGTCATGCCGATGGACAGGCTCAGACCCCTGACGTCGGCATCGTCCAGTTCGATGCGCGAGAACCCGTCGCGCAGACGCTCGCAGCACAGCAGAACCTGGTCGGCATCGCTGTTGGGCAGCAGCAGCACGAACTCCTCGCCACCATAGCGGGCCAGCACATCGCGATCCCGCAGGCTGGCGCGGGCCATGCTGGCGAACTGCTGCAGCACCCGGTCGCCCACGGCGTGGCCGTGCTCGTCGTTGATGCGCTTGAAGTGATCGAGGTCGATCAGCGCCATGCCATGCTGGCGGCCGGCGGACAGGTTGCTCAGCTCGCGATCGGCAAGACGCAGGAAATGCCGGCGGTTGTAGAGGCTGGTGAGTTCATCGGTGGACGCCAGGTTCTCCAGCTGACGCATCATCCCGCGCAGCGTGTCCTGGTGCGCTTGCAGGGCGAAGCGCCGCTGGCGCATGCGCTCGCGCAACTGCTGCACGTAGTTGGCGATCAGGCTCAACCAGCCGAACACCAGGAACAGCACGCACAGCTGCAGCACCATCGACGACGACAGAGCGCCACCGGCGAGATAGACCTCGAGCCCGGTCATCCCGGCGAAACAGAGGAATGCGAACACGGCGCAGCCGACGAAGCGCAGCGGGCGCAGCTGGAAGATACCGAACAGCAGAATCACGACGTAGAACACCAGCAGCGTGCCGCGACCCTCCGCCATCTGGAAGATAAAGAAGGTATGCCAGGCCGTGGCCACCAGGACTTGGGTCTCGGTGAGGCTCGGGTCATCGAAGCGAAGGTTCAGGTCAAGGCGGAATAGCAGGAAAAAGGCGAACTGGCTGAGGATCACCAACAGCGAGCTGACCACCAGCACGGTCATCGATGAGCGGTACAGCCCGAGGCCCATGCCCAGCCAGGTCAGCGCCAGAACCAGGCCGTAGGTGGCCGCGGCGATTCCGAATCGCCGAAGAAAAAGCCCTTGTAAATCATACCACTTGGACTCGGAAGTCATCTGCTCACGGGCTCCATCCCATACTGGCAAGTGGCCGCCAATGTACCTCTCCACCCCAAGCCTTGCCTAGCGACGGCAGCGAAGGCCAGGGGCGATAGCGACTGTCGACAGGCGGACGTGCGCGGTATACTGCCGCGCCCTTTGCACCGCACCCGCGCGCCAGCATGCAGGCCGGCGCCACAATGATGTTCCCGACGTTCATAGAGGAGCGCGCCCCGTGACCCTGATCAAGCAAGACGACCTGATACAGAGCGTTGCCGACGCTTTGCAGTTCATTTCCTATTACCACCCCGTCGACTTCATCCAAGCCATGCACGAGGCGTACCTGCGCGAAGAGTCGCCGGCGGCCCGCGACTCGATGGCGCAGATCCTGATCAACTCGCGCATGTGCGCCACGGGGCATCGTCCGATCTGCCAGGACACCGGCATCGTCACCGTTTTCGTCAAGGTCGGCATGGACGTGCGCTGGGATGGCGCCACCCTGAGCCTCGACGACATGATCAACGAGGGCGTGCGGCGCGCCTACAACCTGCCGGAAAACGTCCTGCGTGCCTCCATCCTTGCTGACCCTGCAGGCGCCCGGAAGAACACCAAGGACAACACGCCGGCGGTGATCCACTACTCCATCGTTCCCGGCAACACCGTGGAAGTTGACGTGGCGGCCAAGGGCGGCGGTTCCGAGAACAAATCGAAGATGGCCATGCTCAACCCGTCCGACTCCATCGTCGACTGGGTCCTGAAGACCGTGCCGACCATGGGCGCCGGCTGGTGCCCGCCGGGCATGCTCGGCATCGGCATCGGCGGCACCGCGGAAAAGGCGGCGGTGATGGCGAAGGAAGTCCTGATGGACGAGATCGACATCCACGAGCTGAAAGCCCGCGGGCCGCAGAACAAGATCGAGGAGATGCGCCTGGAGCTGTTCGAGAAGGTCAACCAGCTGGGTATCGGCGCCCAGGGCCTGGGCGGCCTGACCACCGTGCTCGACGTGAAGATCATGGATTACCCGACCCACGCCGCTTCCTTGCCGGTGTGCATGATCCCCAACTGCGCCGCTACCCGTCACGCCCACTTCATTCTCGACGGCTCCGGCCCGGCAGAGCTGGAAGCGCCGTCGCTGGACGCCTACCCGGAAATCGTCTGGGAAGCCGGCCCGAGCGCGCGCCGGGTCAACCTCGACACCCTCACGCCCGAGGAAGTGCAGAGCTGGAAGCCGGGCGAAACCGTGCTGCTCAACGGCAAGATGCTCACCGGCCGCGACGCTGCGCACAAGCGCATGGTCGACATGCTGAACAAAGGCGAGCAACTGCCAGTGGACCTCAAGGGCCGCTTCATCTACTACGTCGGCCCGGTCGATCCGGTCGGTGACGAAGTGGTTGGCCCGGCAGGCCCGACCACGGCGACGCGGATGGACAAGTTCACCCGGCAGATCCTCGAACAAACCGGCCTTCTGGGCATGATCGGCAAGTCCGAGCGCGGCCCGATCGCCATCGATGCGATCCGCGACAACAAGGCGGTGTACCTGATGGCCGTGGGCGGTGCCGCCTACCTGGTCGCCCAGGCGATCAAGAAGTCCAAGGTTTTGGCTTTCGCCGAGCTGGGTATGGAAGCGATCTACGAGTTCGAGGTGAAGGACATGCCGGTAACCGTGGCCGTCGACACCAAGGGCGAGTCGGTACACATCACCGGTCCGGCGATCTGGCAGAAAAAGATCGCCGAGAGCCTGGCGGTGGAAGTGCAGTAACTTCCTCGCAAACATGAAAAAGCCCGGCCAATGCCGGGCTTTTTCATGTTCGTCGCCTATAAGAGAACGCGCATAAAAAAGCCGACCTCTCGATCGGCTTTTCTTCGCTGCGCCCGATTACAGGCTCAACTTGCTCCGGTTCTTGTCCAGCGTGGCCGCGCCGATGCCTTTCACTTCGAGCAACTCGTCCACCGAAGCGAACGGGCCGTGCGCCTCACGGTACTCGACGATCGCCTTGGCCTTGACCAGCCCGATCCCCGACAACTCGCGCTGCAGGGTTTCAGCATCGGCGGTATTCAGGTTCACCGAGGCGACCTTGGCGGCCTGCTCCACCGCGGGCTTGTCAGCAGCAGGCTTGGCCGGTTCAGCGGCAAGAAGGGAAAAAGACAGTGAAGTCAGTGTGGCGAGGGACAGGGCAGAAAGCCATTTGCGCATGTGTGTAACTCCTTATGAAATGCGATGGTGCGGTACATCCATAACCGCTGGCTAAAAGTAGCCCACGCACTTTTCGCGTCAATTGGAGTTACGGCTTAATCCCGGTTATGGGCGTGCGTGATAAGGACGCAGGGCGCAGGCATGCAATGCCTCAAGGCTCGCTCTTACGCTTCTGATGGATCCAGTCGACGATCTCGCCTTCCGGCGCATAGCCACTGACGGTCTCCCTTAGAATCTGCCGGACGCGGTCATAGTCGTCAGCGTCCACCGCCGCGAGCAGGTTCGAGAGCACGCCCTTGAAGGCCTCCCACGGCAACCACTCCTCATTGGCGCGCATGATCATCGGATGGTCGGTGGGTGTGACACCCTCGGCTCCGATCAGCAGTTCCTCGTAGAGTTTCTCGCCGGGACGAAGGCCGGTGAACTCGATGGCGATGTCGCCATTGGGATTGCTCTCCGAACGAACGCTCATGCCTGCCAGACGAATCATCTTCTCCGCCAGATCGACGATCTTCACCGGCCAGCCCATGTCCAGGACGAACACGTCGCCGCCCTGCCCCATCGAGCCGGCCTGGATGACCAGCTGCGCCGCTTCCGGAATGGTCATGAAGTAACGGGTGATATTGGGGTGCGTGACGGTCACCGGGCCGCCCTTGCGAATCTGCTCGTAGAAGCGCGGAATCACCGACCCCGACGAGCCCAGCACGTTACCGAAGCGAACCATGGTGAAGCGCGTCTTGTTGACGTGGTGAACCGACGGCTCCGCCTGGAACAGCAATGGCGCGCTCTCACG
Organism: Pseudomonas sp. UBA3153; assembly: GCF_002364635.1. NCBI lineage: Bacteria > Pseudomonadati > Pseudomonadota > Gammaproteobacteria > Pseudomonadales > Pseudomonadaceae > Pseudomonas > Pseudomonas sp. UBA3153. Next base: position 38,534 of record NZ_DEYR01000021.1, on the reverse strand, counting down.
GCTCAAGGCCTGCAGCACCATCTCCGCCAGGCGTTTCGAACTGCCCATGACGTTGGTCGGCCGCACCGCCTTGTCGGTGGAGATCAGCACGAAGTTCTCGACACCCGCCTTCAACGCGGCCTGCGCGGTGTACAGCGAGCCCATCACATTGTTCAGCACGCCCTCCGCAATGTTGTGCTCGACCATCGGTACATGCTTGTAGGCGGCGGCGTGATAGACGGTGTTCACCTGCCAGGTGCGCATCACATCCTTGAGCCGCTCACGATCCCGCACCGAGCCGAGTATCGGCACCAGTCGCAACGGTAGAGACTCTCGGCGGATGCGTTCCTCGAGTTCGCTGTGAATGCTGTAGAGGTTGAACTCGCTGTGCTCGAACAGCAGCAGCGTGGTCGGTGCATTGAGCAGGATCTGCCGGCACAGCTCCGAACCGATCGACCCGCCCGCCCCGGTGACCATCACGACCTGCCGACGAATGCAGCGCTCGAAGAGGGCCTGGCGGGGGGGAACTGCATCACGGCCCAACAAGTCCGCCACGTCGACTTCCCGGAGGTCACTGACACTAACCCGGCCACTGGCGAGGTCCATGACATCGGGAACCGTACGGACATGAACGGGATAGGCCTCCAGCGAGCTAAGGATCTCTTTACGTCTCGAACGAGACGCCGAGGGAATCGCGAGCAATACCTCCTGGACCCCTGTCTCTTCGACCATCCGAGCGATATCGCACGAAGGATAAACCTTGAGACCCGCAACTATTTGGCCGGCGACACGTTCATCGTCATCGACGAACGCTACGGGGCGCATACCTTTACCCATTCGCAAGGCCGCTAAGAGCTGGTTGCCGGCCGCGCCGCTGCCGTAGATCGCAACTTTGAGCAAACCCTCATCGTGACGAAGAAACGGCACATGCCGTCCGGCCATCAGCCAATCACCCAGGAAGTACTGACGCATAAACAAGCGCAAGCCGCCAAGCATGAGCAGGCTGATCCACCAGTAATTGAATACCAGGGACCTCGGAACTATGACGTCCGCGCGATAGAGGTAGATGTACAGAGTTAGTACCAGCGACGACAGCGTCACCGCCTTGAAAATCGCCAACAGCGCTTCGTTACCGAAGTAACGCATTACTGCCCGGTACATGCCCAGACGAATGAAAATCGGGATGGCAATGAAGGGGGCAATCAGGAACAACCAGGCGTAATCGCCAAATGGGTCAATCGGGTCATCGATACCCAAACGCACGACAAAGGCCAACCACAGCGCTATCCAAACCAGAACCACATCCGCGCACACCTGCAGGACGCGTTTGTATCGTCGCTGCAGATTAATCAGACGGTCTCGCAGCAGAATCCCGCTTTTACTTTTCAACCGCGCCACGCTCAGCCCCATCCATGATCAGATGCCACATTATTGCTGCTCTTGCTTTCCTGCGTTGTATTTCATGGCCAGAAGGACCAGCGGAGTACACGCCAACCCAAAACCCAGAAATCCGTCCAAATAGCCCACACCTACCGCAAGAGCGACAGGCAGTAGCCAACAAACATTGATCGCCAAGACGGTCATCGTCACGGGCAGATGCCCCTCATGTCGGCGTGAGGCGTGCTGGTACGCGTGACTGCGATGGGCCTCGTACACCTTGTCGCCACGCAACAACCTGCGCAGCAAGGTCCAAGTCGCGTCGACGATGAACACCGCCAGCAGGATCATCCAGCACCACAGCAACTGTGGAGCAACCCAACCGGCCTGCAAGGCGAGAACTCCAATCGCCATACCAAGAAACCCGCTGCCGGCGTCACCCATAAAGATTTTCGCTGGAGGAAAATTCCAGTACAGGAAGCCCCCGGCAGCCACCGCCAATAGCAGCGGCAAAAGGGCGAGATCCAGTTGGCCTATGAGCACATAGAGCAGCGCTCCGCTCGCACATACCGTCAGCGTCTCAACGCCAGCGATGCCGTCGATCCCGTCCATGAAGTTATACAGATTGAGCAGCCAAACCAGAAAGAGCACGGCTACCCCATAGCCGGCCCATCCAGCCTCCACGACGCCCCCGAATACGGCCACTGGCGGCAAACCACCAAGCCAGGCCAGCGCCCAGATAGCCGCGACGACATGTGCCAGCAAGCGCCAACGTGCAGCCACATGACCGTGATCATCCAGAAATCCGATGACAGCGACCCAGCCCCCGGAACCCAGCAGGGCGAATGCAGTAGGCCATGACAACGCATCGAGACCAGCGAGAACGAGTACCCCCGGAAGGAAGCTCAATACAATGGCCACGCCTCCACCGCGTGGCGTAGACACGGTGTGGGAGCTTCGGGCGTTGGGTATGTCCATCAAGCTGTGAGCCAGTGCGTAGCGGCGCAGAATGGCGGTAAGCAGTAACGAAAGAACCGCCACGGTGGGAATCAATAGCCACAGCGTCATTTGCGCCGCCGCTTCAGAAAATCCTTCGCCGTGATCCGAAGCGCCGCATCGAGCGCTACTGGCGGCCTCCAATCCAGTAGGGATTTGGTTTTACCGATATCCACCTGTAACGACTCACACAGCCGTCGCGCGACCTCACGTTTGCCGACCAATGAAGCTCCGGCTTGCAAAACCCAGGAAGGAACGGGCAGCAAGCGAGCCGGCTTTCCAAGTGCATGAGCCATGCGTTCAAGCAACTCAGTCGTGGAAATGTCCTCATCATCACTGACCAGAAAGACCTGATTGGCCGCGGCAGGATGGTCGACACAGAGGACGATGAGATCGACCAGATTATCGAGGCCAACCAGGCTGCGACGGTTATCGAGCGCACCGAGAGGCAAGGGGAAACCCTTGTTTAGCCAATTCATCATGCCAAGGAAGTTGGCTTTTACGCCGGGCCCGTAGACCAGCACCGGCCGGATGATCACAACATCCATATCCGTTTCCCGCGCCAAGGCATTCAGTCCTTGCTCAGCTTCCCACTTGGAGATGCCATAGGCATCCAGGGGGGCGGGAGCGTCTGCGCTGGTAAAGGGCGAGCCTGCTGAAGTGGTCTCTCCATTGACCTTGATGGAGCTGAGGAAAATGAAACGTTTCACACCCAAAGCAGCCGCTTGAGTAGCCAGTTTCAATGTGCCCTCGACGTTGACCTTGCGAAACTCGCTGAGTGGATCGGCAACTGTTTCATTGACGACATGCACCCGTGCGGCTGAATGAATGACACAGGAAACCCCAGCGAGCAGGCCGAACCAATCCGTATCACCATCAATGCCGCTAACAAACTCTCTGTCCGAACGCGGCCTCTTCCTATCTGGACAGATCACCGACTCGCCGTTGAGCACTAATGCGCGCAGTATTGCCTGGCCAACAAAACCGGTGGAGCCAGTTAGAAGAACGATACTCATAGCGGCGAGGACGTATCCTTTGCGGCCCGTAGACCGTGGAAGTAAAACCGCCACAGGTAGCGGACCAAACTGCTCACGTACCAACGGAAGTGTTTTGAAAAAAAAGCCCTATTTCGAAAGGCAGCGAAGTGTACAGCGCGAACATTCGGGATATAAAGCACTCTTTGCCCTCGCGCTCTCCATGCTCTCAGGCAGATATCAACATCCTCGAAATACATGAAGTAGCGCTCATCGAACCCTTCAAGCGCCTTGAATAACTGCACAGAAAAAACCAGGAATGAACCAGCAGCCCAATCGCACACTACGGGAGAGGTAATCGTCGACTTATCCAGAGCCGTGCCATCATAGGAAAACAGGACTTTTTTAAGGTAGTCGCCCAGTCGCGGAAATCGGCGTATAGAGGAATCAAAAAACTGGTATTGTTCATCAATAAACAAATTAATACCCGCAATCTGCGGTCTGTGAAGGTCAAGACTGGAGGAAAGCGCCTCGAGCATTCCTGGCAGGATCCATACATCCGGATTACAGCATATGAAATAATCGGCCGCCCGGAAGTGAAAACTTTTCTCGAAGTATCGAAACGCCCTATTATTGTTAGCACCAAACCCCAACCTTACTTCTTGCGCAATATAAGCAATGCCATGTGCACTACAAAAATCACGCAACGAAGATTGCCCAATATTATCCACCACACAAAGATACAGATTCTTTACGCTTAAAAAATTGGGGAGTGCAGAGATCAGAAAGTCGGCATGACCGTGGGAAACAATGCAGGTAAACAATCTGACAGTCACGCACAATCTCCGACACATCGACGGCAACAAAAGCAGCGGGCCCGTCTCGAAAAACAGCACAGATCCAGGGAAGACAGCATCGCAAACTCTACTCCAACGTGTTCCAGCATGGGCACCAGAGAGACGGCGTGTACTGTCATGACCCGATTTTCAACATGGGCGTCGTAAAAACTCAATTATTCGCACCACCATCTGGCTATTTTCTACCACGATCAGTTTGGACGTGGGATCAATACCTTCCGCGCCGACAGGACTGGCAATAACGGTCGCACCCGCATCCAACATCTGCAAGACCTTAATCTTTACACCCGCCCCGAATAGCAATGGCGCGATACAGAGCGCTGCGGCCCGGAATGCAAGAGTCGGATCATCCACCGCACCTGTAACCTTCAAGCCCGGCACTATCCGCCCCAACATCCGCAAGCCCAAGCCTGGAGCAAGGCCAATCACCCAAAGCGTGGCGCTGGGAAAAGCCCGGCGCACTCGCCACAGGCGAAACAGGGCGAAATGAGCAATAGATTGGCCATTCTCAGGGCGGCCCATGTTGCCGAAAAAAACCATATTAGGACCTTCTCCGAACTCAGCGACGACGTCGACAATGGGGCGTCCATTATCGACTCTCCCGACGTTCAGCGCTTGCGCCGGCCACACGCTGATTTCCCCTGTGAATCCGAGTTCCTGCAATAGGTCGCGGTCTTTGTTGGAAAGCACATAGGCGTGGGAAACACGCCGAAAAAGTGATGACTCTATCCGCTTCACAAATGACGAGAACAGTCGCTTCAAGAGCGATCGCGATGTCTTTTGGTTGACGATGTCATGAACAAAGTAGTGGATCGGCAACCCGTCAATATGACCGGAAAATCCCAAAGAAGACGGAAAGTCTATCCAGACCTCCGTAGGCTTCTTTTCCAAGATCAGCCGGCGCAGCGCCGAAACGGCCTCAGGGAAAACACGCGTAAAGAACCAGGGAGCAATCCATGCTCCAGAAAGAAAGTGACCTATCAGCGCGTGCAACGTAGCCCATCGGTTCACCGCCACCTGGGTATAGGAATCACAAAATTCCATGATCTCGATATTCTTTCGCTGATAGTCAGGTGTGACACACAATACGTCCAACTGCTGTACATCGTTACGCAGGCGGCGAATCGTTTCTGCACTGATAGCCTCTCCCGCGCCGATGCGCCCCATCCCACCGGGATGGAAAGAGGTAACAAACAGTACCCGCCTGCGCTGCTCCAAAGATTGCTCCACAAGACCACCTGACAAATCAATCATTCAGACAACGACTACCCAGAATTATCCGTAGAACATTCGCGGCCTTCCTGAACTGGCCTCTCCTTAGCCTATTGAACAAGGCGACAAACAAGCCCAACCACACAGTGATGATGTATTTCGGATCATTCAGCCATGTAAAAAACAGGCGATTTCTGAGCACATAGAAGTCGGCCAATTCCCCGGTTCCGACCTGGGTACTGGCGCCTTCCTTGTGATAGACGATGCTTGACGTGGCGACGCCAATTGAATATCTACCGCGAGCCCGATATGCCAGATCGATCTCTTCGAAATACAGAAAATAGCGTTCCTCAAGTAAACCAAGATCACGGAGGAGACGTGCGCGGATAAACAGTGAAGCGCCGATGACATAGTCGATACGTTGGTCGACCTGATCATCTGGATAAGTGACGGCACTGCTTTCATTGATTTTATAATGCAGGCTGGTGGCGATCCACGGGTTGAACAAACCACCCAGGCCTTGAATCTTGCTGCGATCATGGTGATACACCAGCTTCGAGCCGCAAATACCGATATCGGGACGAGTACTACAGCGCCTAATCAACTGCTGCAGACTATCGACATCCACCTCCGTGTCGTTGTTTAACAGCCATACATACTCAGTATTGGGGTATGCCAGAGCCAGACGAATACCGACATTGTTGCCGCCTGCATAGCCAAGGTTTTCACCGGTCTGCACCAAATAGAAACCAGGTTCTGACCCGTGACTATGTCGCTCCGCCTGAACACGGGACAGCTCCCGCAAAGGATGGCGCCGCAGATAGTCATGCCTGTCGCGCTGTGTGATCAGCCAGTCGCGGATGCGCTCATAAGAGCCGTCGCCCGAGCCGTTGTCACATACGACGATCTGAAAATCCGGGCCCTGCAACTCGAGCAACGATCGCACACAGGCGATGGTGTCGTCGGCACCACGCCAGTTCAACACCACGATAAAGATCATGGGCTACCGATCCGTTTCCCAGGATTGGTCACCTTGATCAGGTACTGGTATTCGAACAACGGCTTGAACAAGCCCAGCGTGGCCCAGTTCAGGTAATGGGTCTTGCGCCCCCTTTCCAGGCCCGTAGAGCTGACTGAGTCCAGTATCAAACCAGACGAGCTCATCAGCTCGATGGCAGTCTGTCTGGTAAAAAAACGCAGATGGGTGCGATCCAGAATCCCGGAGTTCTCGTACTGCCAACGTCCCTGCAACAACAGCGGCAGTACCACGCGAAAGTGACGGACATTGGGAATGCTGGTGATGATGCTTCCCCCCGGAGCCAACAACTCTCCGATACGGCGCACCGCCTTCCAGGGATCTACAAAATGCTCGAGCACATCGAGGCATAGAATCAGGTCAAAACCCGCGAAATCCTCGGGGAGCCCGATCACCTCGAAGTCGCCACAAATGACGCAGTCCACCTTCGCTCTGGCCGCATCCGCCGAATCACTGAAAAGCTCTATGCCGTAGGTGGTTCGCGTGCGGCCCAGATTCCTCACCCACTCGAGGGTATCGCCACGGCCGCAACCGATCTCCAGGACCCTTTCCAGTCTCTCCGGCAGCAGTTGCGCGATCTCGTCGCGAACATGGGAGTAGTAGCCGGCATCATTGCCGCCTGTAACCTCTGCAAGCATGTCCAGCCCTTAGCGTTTTTTGCCGAATACGCGGTAAACCGCCTCGAGAAAGCCCCTGCCATTTCTAAGATCCGGCTCCAGGTGACACCCCTCAGCCCATTCGTTCCAGGCGTTGATAAACACCAATTGCTCGTCTTCTGGATAATCCGCGACGCGGTTTGCGGCATCGCGTAGCCATGTTTCGAACAACTGCGGATCATCGTTCTGAATAACCGTGGCACCGCAGCGGCGGCGTGCGGAGTTGTCCCAGCTGGGAATCACGCACGGGAACAGCCTTGCCGAAGAACGAGCCGCGCCCATCGCTGTTCGGACCAGCGTCCGGTAGTCGAAGCGGTTGACCGTAGGCATTTCAGAAATCGAACTCTCAAGCTTCAGGCGACGCAGCACATGGTTGAACGCCCTTGGCACAACATTACGCACGTAACCCAATGCACTCTGACGCAACAGAGTGCGTGAGTGTGGTTCGAAGCCGACCAAAGCATCAAAACCAAGATCGACGGTTTGCTGGTCGGTCAGAGTGTGCATGTGACTGCGGACTGCGCACAGGTATATGCCGGGCAGCCCCTGGTCAGCGGCAGCTCGACGCCATTGACCGATCGTTCGGGCAATGTCCGGGAACTGGTCGATGCGGTAGATCAGGAACACCGGCTTACCGCCCACTCTGATGTAGCGGCTATCGGCGAAGGCTCTGCCCAGGTACGCGAAATGCGCCTCGGGATCGTAAGCCTCCAGATCCTGGCCGATCAGAATCTCGTGCTCCTGGCCGTCCCAGCGACGGCTCCAGGTTTCATTGGCCCAGCATACGCAGAACGGCAAGTCCGGCTTCTGCTCGGCCAGAACCGCCTCCAAAGGGCGCTCCAGCAGCAGTTGGCCATTGAACCAATAGTGGTAGTAGCAGAACCCACCGATGCCGTACTCCTTGGCCATCTCAGCCTGAGCAATCCGAGTTTCCAGCAGGCGCAAATCATAGAAACCCAGGTCCGCTGGAATATGCGGCTGGTAGTGACCACCGAACCGTGGCTTAGCCTTGGCGACATTGGTCCACTCTGTGAAGCCCTTGCCCCACCAACGATCATTCTCCGGCGTCGGATGAAATTGGGGGAGATAAAATGCGATGGCTTTCATAACGTCCCGAAGCTTCGCTTCTCCATGTGTTTAATCAACATGGCAGGCGCTCCTGCCACGACGGCGCATTCGGGAACATCCCGGGTTACCACCGAATTGGCGCCGATGATGGCGTGATCGCCAATGGTGACCCCGGACAGAATCACCACTCCCTCGCCGATCCACACCCCGGAACCGATCCGCACCGGTCCTTTCGAGTGCAGGCGGCGCTTGGCCGGAGGGATGGCGGGGTCCAGCGAAAAGGTGTCGCCGTGTGCGTGGTCAGTAATAAACACCCGGCTGGCGATCAGCACGTCATTGCCAATGCTGACTTCATCGATACAGCCCACATGGCAGTGGTAACCGAACGTTACCCGATCACCGATGGTGATTCTGGGCATGTATCGCGCCCCGCCGAACTCGTCGAATGCCTCGATGATCAGGCCCGTTTCGGCCCTCACCAATTGCCCCAGAAAAATATGCTGCGGGTTATGGATGCTAGCCGTGGAGCGCAGGTAAGTGCCCTCGCCGACTACGGCGAAACCCCGCGCGCGAATACTCCAGGCCGTGTAGGCGAAAAAACCATCGAACAACCGCGGCAACCGGCCAGGTACAAACGCCGCGACCAAGCGAGCGAGCGTCCTCACGGACGACCTAGGAAGCGACATGACAACTCTCCGAAGTAATCGCCATCAGCCCAGTCATTGCGCGGGCCTGCGTAGAGCCCAATGCATGAACATCGTCACGGAATCCAATTTCAGCAACAGGCACAGCGTCACAAAGACCAGTAAGAACAGGCTGCAGCAAACGATCAGATACGCCAGCGGAATGGGGGTAACGGCAACCATCAATGGCAAGACGCCCCACACCACCGACAAGGCCGTCGCACTGGCAACCGATATCTTGGCCAGCTCACCAAGCACCGACATGATCGGAGCCTGCGGCAGATACACCCAAACGACGATAAACCCGAAAGGTAGAAAATACAGAACTTCGACCAGTAACTTGGCGCTCGGCAGACCGATATAGCCCAACAGCGCGACAGCCGCGAACACCGTACCCATCATTAAAAAATGGCCCAGAGAACCAAACAGCGAAGGCATTTTGGTCTTATGCAGCGCCAGGGAAACTCGGCCGTTGATGGTAAAGACCACGATGCAGGGAATTGCCAGCGAGAACAGTTGTAGCGCATGGGCAGTAATCGCCAGGCTCTCGGAAGAGTATTTGCCCCGTCCCAACAACACGGCGGTTATCTCTGGCGAATTGAAAGCCATCAACACGCTCAACGGCACCATGACCAACAGCGCCACCTTCACCGCTACGCCGTAAAGCATGCTCAGGGCATCCATCTGCTGACTGGCCGCCAGCATGGACAGCCGCGTATTCAAGACCTCTATAACCGGAAAGGCCAGGAGTGCTATGGGCAGGGTGTAGATTTTCTGCGCAAACGCCAGCGCGGTCAGTTGTCCGGCCGGCAAGCCGCTGGCGACATAGTCGAAAAAGAACACCGATATCATGCTGATGATGCTGGCAAACCAGAACGGCTTGACGACTCGCATGAAGTCAGCCATATCGCCGTTGGCGCTCAAGCGCGGCCTCGGCACCCAACCCAGGGCTTTCATACGCCAGAGCAGAAACGCAAACTGCACCACACGCGACGCCGCCGCACTGATCGCCAGGCTTTCATAACCAACGGTACTGGCCATCGCCCACACACCCAGAACGTTGATCGCAGGCTGCAGGACAATGCTCTGCGCCGCCGGAACAAAGGCTTCTTTCGCCTGTAACAGCACCCGCAGATACTCGTTCAGCACCGTCAGAGCAAAAACCACGGAAAAGTAACGAAGAATCCGCTCGTTGGCGATCAACAGCTCCAGGTTGAAGCGGGACACCAGAGCGAACAGCTGCGCCGGGAACAACAGAATGACCGCTGCCCCCAGTGCCGCCAGGATCGCCAGATAAAACAGAAAGGCATTGGCGAAGGCGATGGCCCGCTCGCCATCACCCGCCTGCATCAGCTTGATGTAGAGCGGCAGGAACACCGCGCTGAATACCGTCGTGATCAATGCCGCGACGACCACCACAAAACCCGAGGCGAACACAAAGACGTCGGTTTGCGCCGTGGCGCCAAACATATAGGCCACGAGAACAAACGACAGGTAAGTAAGGATCGACCCTGTCGCACTGATTGCCAAGTTGCCCAAGGCGACCGAAAACAATGAGCGCTGGGGCAGCTCGCCTGCAGATGTCATGGGCGCGGCAGCATCCGTTCGAGCGTCGCCAGAAACATCGAATAGACCTTGTCGCTACTCAGCGTTGTATGGGCGATCTGGTAACCCTGCTCGGCAATCTGCTCAAGCTCATCAGCATGCTGCTGGTAGTACGCCACCCGCTCCAACAGGTGCTCCAGGGTACCGTCATACGCCACATAGTGAACGCCCGGAATCATGCCGATATCCCGGTACATGGGATTGTCCAGCCCGAAATACGCAGTACCACAGGCCATCCCTTCGATAAAGCTGATACCTGGAAGATCACAAATTTCCTCAGGTACGGCGAACATTCGATAGGAGTTGAAGAACTGGACGATGTCGGCGTTGTAGTAGTTGCGTTGCTTGACCAGAGATTGCGCCTCGGAAGCAACCTGCTCATCAGGCGCTGAAGGCGCAGCTTCCTGAACACGGCGAGACTCATCAAGATCGTAGATAAACGAATCAATGAGATTTGACAACTCATCCTGTCGGCCATATATCTCTCGACGCATTGGCTGCAATTCATTCTGTCCGTAAAAAGCAGAAAACTCAGAAGCTTTCATTTTGTACGTGATGGATCCCGTAACGCCCAACTTGTTGATACGCGCACTGAAATCCACTTTTCGCTGGAAGCGCGATGCCGCGACATAAGGTAAATGATGAAAGCAGGCGGAAATATTGCCAAAGTATTTGCCAAAGAAAGGCGAGTTACTTTTAAGGTCATTTTCCGCGAGAAGAAGATCCGGAGAAAGGATGCGCAGATTTTCACTGCCAAGCACCGGATTATAAGCAAAATGAGTCATGTGAACAATTTTCAGTACAGGAACATTGGAAAGACGTCGAGCCAACACCCGCCCCTGCTCTGCCAAAAAATCTGACTCATGGGTAAAGCAACCGTAGTGCATCAAAAACACCGCATCCGCCTTCAACAACTGCTTCGGCGTGAAAACAAGACGCACTTTAAACAGATTGATTCTATTCAAAAGCGCCCAGAGAATGAGCCGCAGCGAATCCTTGAGCAGATCGACAACTCCCAAAATTCCGGGACGAAACCAAAGGCTGGTTGAAATTGAAGCTGAACCGCCTTCAGCGAAATAGTCAAACAAACCTGAATATTTGTTGGGTAGTTTTTGTCGACCTAAGATTCGGCGCGTAGGATTTTTAAACCAAATATCAGAAAACGGTCGATAAAAAACAATATTCATAAATTTTCCAAAAAACAATTATCCCAACAAATATTTGTCGATTTAACTATCCCTTGAACGCTCGAATTGACGAGATGAGACCGATATCGTTGAACCCCAGCACATCTAGGACACGCAGCGGCTCACCTCCATCAAACGAAATCTCCAATTCGGCAAGCACCGTACCGGACTCCGCATAAAGAGCAGTAACCACCACATCAATGGTGCGACAGCTGGCAAAAATCGCAGCGGTTGCAGCCAGCACATCATCAATTCCCTGTTTGCTGATCTCCCAGTCCCTAAGGGTAACGTTTGCTGCCAAAGCGCCTCCTACACCGTTGATATCCCTAGCGGAGAACGCATTGAAGTATTTTTTGGCCAAGTCTTTTAGTGCAGTCATTGGAGAAACTCCGTCGTCGGGTTGAGTGCAGTTATCTGCTCAATGATTTCCTGGGTAAAGGTACCTGCCCGGATGATCACGATCGGGCGATCAACCCCCACCAGAGAGGAAGGAAGCGCCACGCTCAGATCAGTGCCGTAAAGACGCTTGCCGGTTTTGTTTTTGTCATTGTCCAGAACGGCTTTTATTCTCGAAACATCCAAACCAAAACCGATCAGGTATTGAGCCTGCACATGAGCGCCGAAAAGATAAACGTCCCTCCTCTGTTCGGCCGCAACTCGTTTGTTGATCGTATTGACAAGCGCCCTGTGGTGATCAACATAATCGAGATAAAGCTTTTTGTTCTCCTGATACAACGAACTACTTAGCTCGACATCAGACAATTCGTCATCACGAACCGCGGAATAGAAAATACTATGATCGCTACGGAAATACTCTTTGCGCTCAAGCCTGAATCCGTTGCCAGCCAACATAAAATCAATATATTGCTCGGAAAGATAAATCGTATGTTCGAAGTTCAGGACATTGGTGAACTTACGCTCGACCATAACCTTCATGTTCGGCACCGAGAAAATTAGCCTTTTACCGACCTTGATAAACCGCTTCAAATCTCGCAGAAAACTCAAAGGCTCGTAAATATGTTCAAACAAATGCGAGTGAACGACAGCATCAACGCCCTCCCGCAACGTGAAGTTGGAATCAAAAAAACCTTTTAGTATTGTAGCCTTACATTCAGGAATCGGAGTCGGATTCGGTTCCAGAATTGTCCATGGAATCTGGTGCAGCCCGGCATATTTGACGGAAAGTATGCCGTGGCCACCCCCGACCTCTAGCACCGAATCCGGGGTATAGCTGGCGATAAACTCTGCAAACGCCTGATGATGCGCCTCCCACGATGCGCCGATAAATCCCGCGCCATGAGACTCTGGGTAGAGAATTTCCAGGGGAACCAGTGGATTGAGCTGAATCATTCCGCTGCGGCGACTGATATGAAAGGACATATCGACGCAAATATCATCGGTTGACGGGTGTTTCACGCAGCCCATAAAAACTGGAAACTTCTCGAAACTGAATAAAGGTTCAAGATCTTTCTCGCCCAGAATTACATCATGGTCACGGCGTATCATCATGTTATCCAATCGAATTTTTATAAAGTAGCCCATTCAAGTCGCAGACCAAGCCTAACCCTGGCCTGCTAACTCACGTTGCAGCATAGACTTACCCAACGAATACAACAGCCACGTATAAGGGTGATGATGAAGTGGGGCGATGTTCAAGTAAATAAGCGCAGTCAGGACACGAACCTTCCGTACGTCATAACCATTGTTCGCCAGCCACCCTTCGAAATAGCGTTCGCACTCGACCAGCGACTGCCGACGGTGCACATCAAACGTAATGTGGCCCTCCTGCCAATCGGTGTGATACAGGTTCAGGTTGACCAACTCATGGTTAATAATCAGCCCATGAAGGATTTTGGCCAGGTCGTAGTAAACGTCGCCAACGGAAAGATCACCGCCGAAGTCCTGACGCCAGTCGAGAAAGACAAAGCGTTCCTGCTCGGTAACGATGATGTTTTCAAAGTGAAAGTCCCCGTGGAAACGCCCGGCGAGGCCCTTTGCCAGCCAGTTCCAGTCCACGCTATGTAGAAGACGGCTGAGCGTGGGCATTGCCACGCCGTTGATGGCTTCGGTACCGTCCACTTTGCCGCAGGTACGGTAGAACAGTTCCACCCGCTCCAAGGTTTTGTCCCGATAAAAGCGCTGGCAGTTTTCTTCGAACGCGCTTTGCTGCTCGGCGCTGAGCCGTTTTGCAGACCAGAAGCCCTGGCTGAACTCGAGCAGCTGACGGAATCGAGGCAGAGTCACCACCTCGGAAAGCACGCGGCCTTCAACCTTGTCGTAGCGGTACATGTTTTCGCCGACGCCGGTAATCTGCGGCACATAGCCTTGCAGTTCTGCGACGCGCTTGATGCGGTTGGCGATGAACTTCCTGTCGTCGGAGAACTTGATCACCGCGTCGCCTACAAACCAGATGGCCTCATTGGCCTTATCCAGAATGTTCGGTTCATCCGGCTCGCGGAAATGCTCGCGCGCCGCCGCCAGTGCCTGCGGGCTCCCGGTGTCGTGCCAGGTGAAACGGCGAGCTTTAATACCGTAGCCAAGCAATCGGCGCAGACCATAGGCCTCACCCGTTTCAATCGCGGTCGCCCCTCCTTGCTCCATCGCTGACCAGAAAGCCGCAAAGTCATGGATACCGGACAGGCCGATATAGGGCTTGTGGGTCGCCGGTTCACCAACGCCCTTTTCACAAATATCAACCACGTTGCTGCTTTCAAGGCCAACAGTGCGGTAGGCCCGAATATCGTCAGCCTCGGCGAAGCCCATCCAGTTTTCGGCAGGGGCCGGAATGGCCTCGTCAACCAGGGTGTCGCAGGACGTGAAGACGAAGGGTTGCAGCAAATACTCACGGCAGGCCAGCAGGCTCAGACCCAGCCCCGAACTTGGGCCTTCAAAAGGCTCTACGGAAGCGAAATAAAAGGTCCTCTCGGGGTGAGCGAGCCCAAGGTACTCTCTAACCAGATGCCCTTTATGCCCCAATGCGATGACGAATTCGACGCCCTGAGGAAACTGTTCGATCAGGTGAGACAACGTGGGACGATTGGCGATGCTGACCAGTGACTTGTTCAGAAAGCGGGTAAGTTCTCCCAAGCGCGAACCGGTACCCGCACAAGGTATACAAACGCGATAACTCATTGCGGAGCACGCTGGTAGTCATCGACCAAGCGGACCACATCGTCCATTTCTGGCGTGGAGGCTTCCAGATACACGCTGTCTTCAACTCCTTCCATACGATGAATAAGGCCCGGAGGAATGGTGATCGTGTCGCCAGCGCGATAGAGCTTATCTTCCAAAGTATCCTGGCTGGTGCCCTGAACGATCTTCAGAACCCCGGACAATACGTAAATCGTCTCTTTCTTGAAGTTGTGATACTGGAGGCTGCAGCGATGGCCGGCCCACATCGTGAGTTTCTTGACCATATACTTGTCGTTGATCTCGACAACTTCCTCTCTACCCCAGGGCTTTTCAATGACTTTGTATTCGCTCATGGCTCACTCACTCAGACTTTATACCGGGCATATTCGGGGTGGAATTCGAAAAATTTATCGTAAAAGCCCTTTACATACTGCTGCATCGACCATTGACTCGGAAAACCATACTTCCTGCGCATCCACTTACGGCCTTCAGCAACGTAGAGACGAATGTTTTCCTCATAACCCTCGGTCTTGATTTCATCAGCACGATCCAATAGATAGGACTCGTTCTCGCCAGCCCAAACCTCAGCGGTAATCGCAGCTGCCCAATCATTGGCATACGCCTTGGCAATCAATTCGTGCTCCGAGCCGTAACCGCGGAAATTGCTGCCATCGAACAGGAAATTCATTTCATTCGGCGCTTCGGTTTCACAAATACTTTCGATGAACTGACGTCTCAACAAGTAGGCGTTGTTATGGATAAACCAGAAGTATTTCGTGGTTTCCTGCCTGAGCAACAGGCGCTCGCCCCAACGCTCGGAACACGGAGAAAGAATACCGATACGCGGCTGTTCCGATAGAATACGAACAAGAGGCGCCAACGTAGGCCCGGCCTTCAATTCGGTATCGTTGGAGAGCAGAAAGAATGCGCCATATTGCTCGAAGCGCCGCTCCTTCAACAGCTGTACCAACCCGTAGTTCATGCCGCGGCCATAGCGCAGGCCGTTCTGCATGACATCGAGCGTATTGGCGTGCCATGTGGCGTACCGGCTGAGTTTTTCAGGATCAGAACCGGCTTCCACAACAAAAATGTCGGTAAGATCGCTGTCGTGTTGAACCAGATGTTCGTACAGCCGATCCGTCACTTCCGGCAGATTACGATTGAGAATAATGGTTGCGACAGGTTTCATGCGGCCCTCACCAAACGGAAGCTACGTAAGTAACGCAGGATGCTGTTCTTCACCTGTTGTTTCAGATGGGCCTCAAGATCTATGTGTTTCCTGGCCAGCAACTGGCTAGCCTCGGCTTTCAACTCCTTGCACTCTGGCGTCGAGAAAATATAGTGGCCGGCTATCAAGGAACGATCGCGGTCCGTTGCGCTGGTGCCTTCAAGCATCCACTTTTCCCATTTCCTGGACTCATGCGCGACCGCCAGGAAGCGATCAGCCAGATCATCGAAACCGTTGGACTCCAGAATGGCTACCAAGGCCTTGCTTTCGGCCACACCGAACTCAGGAGCAACGTTGGCGGCATGGATACCGAGACGGGGATGCCACTGCAAGGCCTCATCCGACAGGTAGTCGGTATTGTGTTCCTTCATGAAAATGCCGTGACGATTGCAAATCTCGATCATTTTCGGCAGCTGGATTTCGGCCGGAATTTCATTGGCGACGCGCACGGGTGAATCGAAGGACCCCACATTGCGCATTTCCATTACCCGCGTCCCGCACTGAATCACCACGAATGCGGGCGGATCGAATTTATTCTTCACACAAAATTTATTTATTTCATTAAGTGTGTAATCGAGTTCTTCCTGAGAGTTTGTACTACCGCTTTGCTCTTCAGTGCCGACCTCGAAAATTACTTCACGATTCATCTGCTGCGACTGCGTCCAGCAGTAATCGTACAGATCGAAAACTCGATCGAGCACCTCATCAACGTCGGGCTGACCGTGTATATCGATGCTAGGATCAATATGCAGTATCTGGAAACCCGCAGCGATATCCGCACGATACGATGATTTTGCTGACTCCATCGCACGTCTCAAACCCAGTTGCGCACTTTGCTCCTGAGCATTTTGCCAAGGACCACCATGATCGCGCGCAAGCAGAATCTTGCCTTTCTTGTCCTTGTCCGTTACATAACGAGCAAACTCTTCGGTCGTCCAGTTGTTCACATAGCCGCCGCCAAACTCCTCAGCATCGATCTGACGGCGGCTTGCAATCATCATGATTGGAACTTCGTGTTCATTGGCCAACTCGATCGTAGCGTCGACACAATTTACGCTCATCGGACCGACGCCAAGCAGGGTGCAATGTCGCTTTGTCAGGAAGGACTGAAGCCGCTGGTAAATCATACCGTCCACTCCCCCGACAGCTTGCTCTGAGCATCAGGCAAGTTGTCAGGATCAAAAGGGACAAAGAACTTATCAAGGATATGCAGGGCCGCCTCTGCAACGGCACGATCGCCGCCCGACCGCTCGGTTACATATGACGCGAACTGCTTTGCGTTCTTGTCCGCATTGGCGGGGGCTATGCTATAGGCAACCTTGCTCATTACGTAATGGTCGAATATTCCGTCACCCATGTAAATTACAGTATCGAGAGGGTATCTTTCTGCAATCCACTCTACTCTACGAACAGTGCTTACGATATCCAGGTCAAAGCCCATATCATCGACTATCCGCTTCTTGCTGATTGAAAAACCCTTTTTGTCACCGGTAACGAATCGGATATTCAGAAGCCCTTTCAGTAGTGAAAGCCCATCATTATCGTCAGCACCAAAGACCTTCATCACCTTGCCTTCGGCGCTATAGAAAAAATGACCCGTCGTCATCACTCCATCGACATCAAGAATGAAAATTCTTGGTTTGGCCTTCACATACCCCTCCACCATGAAAACTCCCTAAGGAACGAATTTATAGAAACATAATAAACTTAAATCCGTACAACAAAGTAAACGACTACCGGTCCGATCTTCAAAACCTGTTACGCATAATCGTTCAAGGACAATAGTTTATACCCTCAATCATTTATCCAAGCCGAATTTCTGCTTTTTGGGGAAATATTTGGCGGAGCGCCATCGGTCAGGGCGTTTCAGCAAAGACGACGCTAACAATGATGACAAATTGCCAGTAACACCGACTGATCGGCATGTGAAGCGCTCAAGCTACCGAGAAGTACTCACTCATCCTCATTCACCCGATCGCGCAGCTCTTTCCCAGGCTTGAAATGCGGGACGAACTTTCCGTCCAGAGTAACCGACTGGCCGGTTTTTGGGTTGCGGCCGACGCGGGGCGCGCGGTAGTGGAGGGAGAAGCTGCCGAAGCCGCGGATCTCGATGCGGTCGCCAGTGGCCAGCGCCTGGGACATTTGTTCCAGCATGGTCTTGATCGCCAGCTCGACATCCTTGGATGAAAGCTGACCCTGGTGAGTGACGATTCGCTCGATCAACTCCGACTTGGTCATGGTTTTCCCTTCTTTTTCAAGCGGCTAGATCATTACGGGAGCTTCGGTTTTAGCACGCTGAACAGACTTTGAACAGTCTGGAAAAGCGTCTAGCTCGATGATTCGAAAAGAATTTCACCCTTCGGCCTGCTGGGCCATCCGCAACCTCAACGGCATTGCCGTCAGCATCGCCAACGGCAGCGGCGGCGCCACCACGCTCACCACCGCCGGAACCATCAGTTCGATGCTCGTCCTCGGCATGTCCCCTGTTGCCGGGCAAAACACCGTTGATGGCGCTGTAGGGCGGCGCCCAGGCGCGCGACCAACGAGGCGAGTGGTGTGATCAACGGGCGCGTCGCCCTGCAGAGCGACAGCGAGGCAGCACCTTCCCGAACGCGGGAACCATCAGTGGCAGCGTGTCGATGGGCACCAACACCATCACCGCGGTGACCGTTTCCACCGTGAATGGCAGCGGCGGCCTGGCGCTGGATGTGCTCAACGTGGTGGGGCTGAACCTCGCCTTCGCCACCGCCGGGGCGATCGATGGCGGGGCCGGTGGCAACAACACGCTGGCCCTGGAACTCCGCGAGCGGCAAGGCGGTGGCACCGGCGGCCTGCTCGACGGGCAGAGCAGTGCGACGCTCAACGGCACAAATGCCTACACCGGCGGAGCGCAACTCTACGGCGGCCCCCTGGTCGTCGACAACGACGCCACGCTGGGCGCCCGGCGGTACGTTCAGCGTCAGCGGCACGGCGACACTGAACCTCAACGTGGCCGGTATCGACCTGGCCCAGAACATCCAGCCCGGCGCCGCATTGAGCATCGGCGGCAGCCTGATCAAGGACGGCCTCGGCGACCTCCTCCTCACCAGCAGCAGCTACAGCGCACCGCAGCCGGCACCCAGGTCGAGTTCCAGCAGCACAGCGGCGTCACCGATACCTGCGCCGGCGTGCTGAGCGGCGGCGCCGAGCTGATCAAGACAGAAGCCGGCTCGCTGACCCTCAGCGGTGCGAACACCTGCGACGGCAGCATCGACCTCCAGACTGGAACGCTGGTGGGAATTGAGCGGGGAAATCCATGCCAGCACCACATCCGCGCTGATCGAAGCGGCGCGAATGATCGCCTCGGCGGTCACCGATCGCCTGCGTCAATCCTGCTCCAGCGGCGGCCGGATGGACGCCCGCGCCCTGCTCTCGCCCTCCGGCCTGGATCGCAACCTGAACGAACCGTGCGGCGGGCAGGTGTCCGGCTGGAGCATGGCCATTGGTGACGAGCCTGCCGGAAGGGGCGATGAAAGCCTGTGGGACCAGACGCTGGCGAGCCGCGGCAAGCTCAAGGGCGACAGCAACACCGCCGAGCTCGAACGGCGCAGCTCCGGCATCCTGTTCAGCTTCGATCAGAAGCTCGACGAACAGTGGCGCGTCGGCGTCGCCGCCGGCTATGCCGAGACCATGCTGGACGCCAGCGCCCGCGGCTCGAAGAGCGATGTCGACACCTATCACCTGGCGGCCTACTCGTCCTACCGCGAAGGCAACTTCAACGCGCGCTTCGGTGCCTCCTATGCGATGCACGAGATCGACAGCCGCCGCGATGTCGCCTTCAGTGGCTTCTCGGAGCGCGCCAAGGCCGGTTACGACGCCCACACAGCACAGGTGTTCGGTGAACTGAGCTACGTGATCGATACCCAAATGGTCGCGCTGGAGCCCTTCGTCGGTCTCAGCCACAGCCGCTACAAGAGCGACACGATCAAGGAGAAAGGCGGCGACGCGAGCCTGCGTTCGGATGGCGACCAGTCCATCACCCAATCCACCGTTGGCCTGCGCGCGGCGAGGCACATCGACCTGGGCCAGGAGGCGGATCTGATCGTTCGCGGCTCCGTCGGCTGGCAGCATGCCTTCGGCAACGCCCAGGGCGATGCCCAGCATGCGCTTCGCCCTGGGCGGGGACAGCTTCAAGGTGGAGGGCGCGCCCATGGCGAGGTACGCAGCGCTGGTCGGTGCCGGCGTGGACATGGCGATCTCGGCACGCAGCCGTCTTTCGGCCAACTACGCCGGCCAGTTTTCCGACAGGAGCCGTGACCATGCCGTCAGCCTGACCTACGCCTACAGCTTCTGAATTGCCGTCCGCCGGATCGCAGTGGTTTATCGCAGGCACAAAAAAGGGCGACCGAAGTCGCCCTTTTTCTCTGGATCGCTAGAACTCAGTTCTGGCTTTCCATCTGAGCGCGGATCAGATCACCAATGGTGGTCGGACCGGTGCTCTCGGTTTCCTGCTTGGTACGCAGCTCTTTCATCGCGTCTTTTTCGTCTTCGACGTCTTTGGACTTGATGGAGAGGCTGATTACGCGGCTCTTACGGTCGATGCTGATGATCTTGGCCTCGACTTCGTCGCCTTCTTTCAGCACGTTGCGCGCATCTTCGATGCGGTCGCGGCTGATTTCGGAGGCTTTCAGGGTCGCTTCGATATCGTTGCCCAGATCGATGATGGCGCCTTTGGCGTCAACTTCTTTCACGGTGCCGCGAACGATGGTGCCTTTCTCATTGAGCGACGCGTAGTTGGAGAACGGATCGTCCTCCAGCTGCTTGATGCCCAGGGAGATGCGCTCGCGCTCCGGATCGACCGAGAGGATGACGGTGTCGAGCTCGTCGCCCTTCTTGAAGCGGCGAACGGCTTCTTCACCGACTTCGTTCCAGGAGATGTCGGACAGGTGAACCAGACCGTCGATGCCGCCTTCCAAGCCGATGAAAATACCGAAATCGGTGATCGACTTGATGGTGCCGGAGATCTTGTCGCCCTTGTTGAAGCGGCTCGAGAAATCTTCCCACGGGTTGGATTTGCACTGCTTGATACCCAGGGAGATACGACGACGCTCTTCGTCGATGTCGAGAACCTGAACTTCCACTTCGTCGCCAACCTGAACGACTTTGGACGGGTGGATGTTCTTGTTGGTCCAATCCATCTCGGAAACGTGCACCAGGCCTTCCACGCCCTCTTCCAGCTCGGCGAAGCAGCCGTAGTCGGTGAGGTTGGTGACCTTGGCGGTGACACGGGTGCCTTCCGGGTAACGGGCTTTGATGGCAACCCATGGGTCTTCGCCCAGTTGCTTCAGGCCCAGCGATACGCGGTTGCGCTCGCGGTCGAACTTGAGAACCTTGACGTCGATCTCGTCGCCAACGTTGACGATCTCCGACGGGTGCTTGATGCGTTTCCAAGCCATGTCGGTGATGTGCAGCAGGCCGTCCACGCCACCGAGGTCGACGAATGCGCCGTAGTCGGTGAGGTTCTTGACGATACCTTTGACTTGCTGACCTTCCTGCAGGGATTCCAGCAGAGCTTCACGCTCAGCGCTGTTCTCGGCTTCCAGGACACTGCGACGGGAAACGACAACGTTGTTGCGCTTCTGGTCGAGCTTGATGACCTTGAACTCGAGTTCCTTGCCTTCGAGGTGAGTGGTGTCGCGCACAGGGCGGACATCCACCAGGGAGCCTGGCAGGAACGCACGGATACCGTTGACGTCGACGGTGAAACCGCCTTTGACCTTGCCGTTGATGACGCCCTTGACAACTTCTTCCGCTGCGAAAGCCGCTTCCAGAACGATCCAGCACTCTGCACGCTTGGCTTTTTCGCGGGACAGCTTGGTTTCACCGAAGCCGTCTTCAACCGCGTCCAGCGCAACGTGAACTTCGTCACCCACGCTGATGGTCAGCTCGCCCTGTTCGTTGTAGAACTGCTCGACCGGGATGACGCCCTCGGATTTCAGACCGGCATGGACAGTGACCCAGTCACCATCGATGTCGACCACGATGCCGGTGATGATGGCGCCCGGCTGCATGTCGAGGGACTTCAGGCTTTCTTCAAAAAGTTCTGCAAAGCTTTCGCTCATGTTGATTCCTGTTGGTTCAAGGGCGGAGAAAACGCC
Organism: Pseudomonas sp. UBA3153; assembly: GCF_002364635.1. Lineage (NCBI taxonomy): Bacteria > Pseudomonadati > Pseudomonadota > Gammaproteobacteria > Pseudomonadales > Pseudomonadaceae > Pseudomonas > Pseudomonas sp. UBA3153. The sequence goes on along the minus strand of NZ_DEYR01000021.1, from coordinate 16,407 downwards.
CATCTGCCACATTCCAGACAACGTGGGATACGTTCATGTAAAAAGAGGCCTGCGGGACTAGGACTGGTCTCCCGCACGCCTCCTTGTCGGGCCTACAGTTCCGGCGCTTTCGCGGACGGCTGCTGCGGCCTGGTTACTCGGCGAGATCGCGCCTGGCGACTTCGCTGAGAATCTTTTCAAGCACCTGCTCGATGGAAAGCACCGTGGAATCCAGCATGATCGCATCATGCGCCGGCTTCAGAGGCGCTACCGCTCGTTGGGTATCGCGTTCGTCGCGCTCACGGATCTCATCAAGAAGACTCGCAAGACTAACATCATCACCCTTGGCCTTCAACTGCATGTACCGGCGGCGGGCACGTTCCTCGACGCTGGCGGTGAGGAATATCTTCAGCGGCGCGTCCGGAAACACCACCGTTCCCATGTCCCGGCCGTCCGCCACCAGCCCCGGATTCTCCTGAAACGCACGCTGGCGCTGCAGCAGCGCATCGCGCACCGCCGGCAGCGCGGCGACCTGCGATGCGGCGGCGCCGATCTGCTCGTTGCGGATCGCCTGGGTGACTTCCTCGCCTTCGAGAATGATGTGCTGCTCCTGCCCCGGCGCGGCGACGGCGAACTGCACGTCGAGGTGCGCGGCCAGCACCTTGAGCGCTTCCTCGTTGGTCAGATCGACGCCGTGGTTGCGCGCGGCGAACGCCAGCAGGCGATAGAGCGCGCCGGAATCCAGCAGATTCCAGCCGAGATGCCGGGCCAGCAGGCCGGCGATGGTGCCCTTGCCCGAACCGCCCGGTCCATCGATGGCTATGACTGGTGCCTGGGTGTTCATGATGCGCCCTCTTCGCTTACTCGGATGCCGACTTCCGCCGCCAGGGCGAGGAAGTTGGGGAAAGATGTCGCCACATTGGCGCAGTCGTGGATGCGGATCGGCGCGCTGGCGCGCAATGCGGCCACACTGAAGGCCATCGCGATGCGATGATCGCCATGGCTGTAGACCTCGCCGCCGCCCAGGGTGCCACCCTCGATGACGATGCCATCGGCCGTCGCCTCGGCCTTCACGCCGAGGGCGAGCAAGCCATCGGCCATGACCTGGATACGGTCGGACTCCTTGACCCGAAGCTCCTCGGCGCCACGCAGTACGGTGCGTCCAAACGCCACCGCGGCGGCGATGAACAGCACCGGGAACTCGTCGATGGCCAGTGGCACCAGGTGCCGTGGAATCTCGATGCCCTGCAGGCGCGCGGCGCGCACGCGGATGTCCGCCACCGGTTCGCCGCCGACGTCACGCGGATTCTCCAGAGTGATATCCGCGCCCATCAGCCGCAGGATGTCGATCACGCCGGTGCGCGTCGGATTGACGCCGACGTGCCGCAGCAGCACTTCCGAGCCTTCGGCGATGCTGGCGGCGACCAGGAAGAACGCCGCCGAGGAAATGTCCGCCGGCACTTCGATGGCGCAGGCCTGCAGCCTGTGGCCGGGCGCGATGGTCACCGTGGCGCCATCCACCGTCAGCGGATAACCGAAGCCACGCAACATGCGCTCGGTGTGGTCGCGGGTCGGCGCCGGCTCGGTCACTGAGGTGTTTCCCGTGGCGTACAGACCGGCGAGCAGCAGGCAGGATTTGACCTGGGCACTGGCCATCGGCATCGCATAATTCAGCCCTTGCAGGCGTTGGCCGCCACGAATGCTCAGCGGCGGACGACCATCGGCGGCGGTCTCGACCTGCGCGCCCATCTGGCGTAACGGTTCGGCGATGCGCCCCATCGGACGCTTCGACAGCGACTCGTCGCCGGTCAGCACGCTGTCGAACGGCTGCGCCGCCAGCAGCCCGCTGAGCAGGCGCATCGACGTGCCGGAATTGCCCAGATACAGCGGCCCCGGCGGCGCCTTCAGGCCGTGCAGCCCGACGCCATGGATGGTCACGCGGCCGTGGTGCGGCCCCTCGATCACCACGCCCATGTCGCGGAACGCCTGCAACGTCGCCAGGGCGTCCTCGCCTTCGAGGAAACCGTCGATCTCGGTGGTGCCTTCGGCCAGCGAGCCGAGCACGATCGAACGGTGGGAAATCGACTTGTCGCCCGGCACCCGAATGCTGCCGCTGACGCGCCCGCCGGGTTGGGCGAGGAATACGAGGTCGCCGTTGGCCTGCACCGAATCGACGTAGGCACGCCGGGCGAGAATCTTGCCGAAATGCTCGCGGGCGACGCGGGCGCGAGTGAACACGCCGAGCAACTGATGGCCGTCGCCACTGTCGATCGCCTCGCGCAAGGCGTCGAGATCGCCACGGAAGGCGTCGAGCGTACGCAGCACGGCGTCGCGGTTGGCGAGGAAGATGTCGTGCCACATCACCGGATCGCTGCCGGCGATGCGGGTGAAATCGCGAAAACCACCGGCGGCGTAGCGGAAGATTTCCAGGTTCTCGCTGCGTTTGGCCAGCGAGTCCACCAAGCCGAAGGCCAGCAGATGCGGCAGGTGGCTGGTGGCGGCGAGCACCTGATCGTGGTGTTCGACGTCCATGTGTTCGACGTCCGCGCCCAGTTCGCGCCAGAGCCGGTCGACCAGCGCCAGGGCCTCGCCGTCGGTGGAGGCCAGCGGCGTGAGGATCACCTTGTGGCGGCGGAACAGCGCGCCGTCGGCCGCTTCGACGCCGCTGCGCTCGGAGCCGGCGATCGGATGGCCGGGGACGAAGCGCGCCGGCATGTCGCCGAAGGCCTCGACGGCGGCACGCACCACGTTGCCCTTGGCGCTGCCGACATCGGTGAGCACGGCGTTGCCGAGGTCGAGCCGGGCCAGTTCGCCGAGGACTTTTTCCATCGCCAGGATCGGCACGGCCAACTGGATCACATCGGCGGCGCGGCAGGCGGCGGCCAGGTCGGTCTCGCAGCGATCGACCACGCCCTGCTCCACCGCCAGGCGGCGCGATTGCGGATCGAGGTCGAATCCCACCACTTCGCCGAACAGGCCTTTCTCGCGCAGGCCCTTGGCGAACGAGCCGCCGATCAGGCCGAGCCCGACCACCACCAGGCGGCCGAGCGCGCGCCCGGCCTGTGGCAGCGGCGTCATATCAGCCACGGGCGAGAATCCGTCCCAGCGCATCCAGGCAACGGGCGTTCTCTTCGGCCAGGCCGATGGAGATGCGCAGGTGATTGGGCATGCCGTAGGCGCCGACCGGCCGCACGATCACGCCTTCGCGCAGCAGCGCCTGGTAGACCGGCGCCGCATCGCGGCCGAGATCGACGGCGATGAAGTTGGCCTTCGAAGCGATCCACTGCAGGTCCAGCGCGCGGAAGCCCTGCTCGAGCTGCTGCATGCCGGCATCGTTCAGCTCGCGGCTGCGCTGCAGGTATTCGGCGTCGTCGAGCGCGGCGCAGGCGGCGCTCAGGGCCAGGCTGTTGACGTTGAAGGGCTGGCGCACGCGGTTCAGCACGTCGGCGATCTGCGTCGACGACAACCCGTAACCGACGCGCAACGCGGCCAGGCCGTAAGCCTTGGAGAAGGTCCGCGAGACCAGCAGGTTGGGATACTGCGCCAGGTAATCGAGGCCGTCGGGCAGCTCGTCGCCCTCGGCGTACTCGATGTAGGCCTCGTCCAGCACCACCAGCACCCGCTCGGGCACCTGGGCAAGGAAATCGGCCAGCGCCGCCGGGCCGAACCAGGTACCGGTCGGGTTGTTCGGGTTGGCGATGAACACCACGCGGGTGTTCTCGTCGATCGCCGCGAGCATCGCCGGCAGATCGTGGCCCCAGTGCCTCGCCGCGACCGAGCGGCCTTCGGCGCCGACGGCCTGGGTGACGATCGGGTAGACGGCGAACGCGTGCTGGCTGAACACCGCGTTCAGGCCCGGCGCCAGGTAGGCACGCGCGACCAGTTCGAGGATGTCGTTGGAGCCGTTGCCCAGGGTCACCTGCGCGGCCGTCACCCGGCAGCGTTCGGCGAGCTTGTGCTTCAGCTCGAAGCCGTTGCCGTCGGGGTAGCGGGTCAGTTCGGCCAGTTCGGCGCGGATCGCCGCCAGCGCTTTTTCGCCGGGGCCCAACGGATTCTCGTTGCTGGCCAGCTTGACGATGCTCGCCGGCTCCAGGCCAAGCTCGCGCGCCAGCTCGTCGACCGGTTTGCCCGGCACGTAGGGGGACAGCTTCTGCACGCCGGGCTGGGCCAGACGAAGGAAATCACAACTCATGCGAACCTCTGTTCAAGCGGCGCCGCGCGCCGGTCAACTGATTGCCGAATAGCGGCCTGGCCGGTGATTGACCGCCAGCACCATGTTCAGTACCACCGCGCCGACGATCGACAGCGCGATGGCGTGCAGATCGACGACGAACAGCGCCACCAGCAGGATCAGGCAATCGATGACCATCTGCACCTTGCCGGCGCGCCAGCCGAAATGATCCTGGAGATAGAGCACCGCGATGTTCACGCCGCCCAGGCTTGCCCGGTGGCGGAACAGGATCAGCAGGCCGATGCCCATCAGGATGCCGCCCAGAATACTGGCATACAGCGAGTTGAGCGCCTGGAAACCGATCAGTCGCGGGGTCAGGTCGGCGAACAGCGAGACCAGGGTCACCGACGTCAGGGTACGCAGCGTGAACGGCCAGCCCATGCGCCGGATCGCCAGCCAGTAGAACGGCAGGTTGATCACGAAAAAGGCCACGCCGAAGCTGACCACGCCGGTGTACTGGGTGAGGAACGCCAGCCCCGCGGTGCCGCCGGTGAGCAGGCCGGCGGCACGATAGAGATTGATCGCCAGGGCGATCATCAGGGTGCCGCTGACCAGCGCCTGGGCATCCTCGAACAGGCTGTGGCGGTCGGCCGGCGTGCTTTCCAGCGTCATGCCGCCACTCCGCACGGGCGCGCCAGGTGCCGCGCGCCGTTCAGAGCACGGCCTTGGGGTAGGAACCCAGCACTTTCACCGCGACCGCTTCCTGGCTGAGGCGCTCGAGCAGGTCCTTGATCAGCGGGTCCTTGTGGTGGCCGACGAAGTCGATGAAGAACACGTAGGTCCACTTGCCGCTGCGCGACGGGCGCGTCTCGATGCGCGTCAGGTCGATGCCGTTGCTGTGGAACGGCACCAGCAGCTCGTGCAGCGCGCCGGGCTTGTTGCGCATGGAGACGATCACCGAGGTCTTGTCGTCGCCGGTCGGCGGGACTTCCTGGTTGCCGATGATGAGGAAGCGCGTGGAGTTGTCCGGGCGGTCCTCGATCTTCTCCTGCAGCTTGGTCAGGCCGTAGAGGCTGGCCGCCATGTCGCCGGCGATGGCCGCCGAGCTCCACTCGCCCTTGACCCGCTTGGCGGCGTCGGCGTTGCTGGAAACCGCCACGCGCTCGACGTTCGGGTAGTGCGCATCGAGCCACTTGCGGCACTGCGCCAGGGACTGGGCGTGCGAATAGATGCGGCTGATGTTGTCGGTCTTGGTGTTGTCGCCGACCAGCAGGTGATGGTGGATGCGCAGCTCGACTTCACCGCAGATCACCATGTCGTGCTCGAGGAAGCTGTCCAGCGTGTGGTTAACCGCGCCCTCGGTGGAGTTTTCCACCGGCACCACGCCGAAATTGACCGCACCTGCGGCAACCTCGCGGAACACCTCGTCGATGGCGGCCATCGGCGTGCTGATCACCGCGTTGCCGAAATGCTTGATCGCCGCGGCCTGGGTGAAGGTGCCCTCGGGGCCGAGGTAGGCGACCTTCAGCGGATTCTCCAGGGCCAGGCAGGACGACATGACCTCACGGAACAGCCGTGCCATCTCCTCGTTGCTGAGCGGGCCCTTGTTGCGTTCCATCACGCGCTTGAGCACCTGCGCCTCGCGCTCGGGCCGGTAGAACACCGGCACCTCGCCTTCGGCCAGCGCGGCCATCTTGACCCGGGCGACCTCTTCGGCGCAGCGCGCACGGTCGCTGATCAACTCGAGGATCTTCTCGTCGAGCTTGTCGATGCGTACCCGCAGCGCCTTCAGCTCAAGCTCGGAGTTCGCATCGGACATCAGCCACGCTCCTTCTCGAACTCCGCCATGTAGCCGACCAGCGCCTCGATGGCGTCCAGGCCGAGGGCGTTGTAGATGGACGCGCGCATGCCGCCCACCGAGCGGTGCCCCTTGAGGTTGAGCAGCCCGCGGGCATCGGCGCCGGCGAGGAAATCCTTGTCCAGGCGCTCGTCGGCGAGGCGGAACGGCACGTTCATCCACGAACGCGCCTCACCGGTGATCGGGTTGCTGTACAGGCCGCTGGCGTCGATGAAGCCGTACAGACGTTCCTTCTTCGCGCGGTTGCGCTGTTCCATGGCGGCGACCCCGCCCTGCTCCTTGAGCCACTCGAAGACCAGCCCGGAGAGGTACCAGGAGAAAGTCGCCGGGGTGTTGTACATCGAGCCATTGTCGGCCGCGATCTTGTAGTCGAGCATGGTCGGGCAGACGCTGCGCGCGTGACCGAGCAGGTCTTCGCGAACGATCACCACGACCAGGCCGCTGGGACCGATGTTCTTCTGCGCGCCGGCGTAGATCAGGCCGAACTTCGACACGTCGAGGGGGCGCGAGAGGATGTCCGAGGACATGTCCACCACCAGCGGCACGTCGCCGGTTTCGGGAATCCAGTTGAATTCCAGGCCGCCGATGGTCTCGTTGGAGGCGTAATGCACGTAGGCGGCCTTCGCATCCAGCTGCCATTCGCTCTGCGGCGGGATGGCGAAGTAGTCGTACGGCTTGGCGCTGGCGGCGATGTTGACCTTGCCGTAGCGGCGCGCCTCTTCGACGGCCTTGCGCGACCAGATGCCGGTGTCGATGTAGTCGGCCGAAGCGCCTTCGGGCAACAGGTTCAGCGGGATTTCAGCGAACTGCTGACTGGCGCCGCCCTGGAGGAACAGCACCTTGTAGTTCGCCGGCACCGACAGCAGGTCGCGAAGGTCCTGCTCGGCCTTGACCGCGATCGTCGTGTAGTCGTCGCTGCGATGGCTCATCTCCATCACCGAAAGGCCCTTGCCGTTCCAGTCGAGGAGTTCGGCCTGGGCACGTTTCAGTACCGCCTCGGGAAGCGCGGCCGGGCCGGCGCAGAAGTTGAAAGCGCGATTGCTCATCGTTGATGTCTCTCAAAAAAGCAGGGCTTGGCCCTTTCACTCGTTCGAACCCCGCGTTGCGGGCAGAAGCCCGGACGTCGCCGCCCGGCCCCTGCCTGCACGGGAACGCCGCCGACGTTACTCGTCTTCGCCGTCACCGGGGACCACGTCCGGCGACACGTCGCCGCCGCCACCGAGCAGTTCATCCTCGTCCGGCTCGGCGCTGACCACGGGCAGCTCCTTGTCGAGCACGTCCTCGGCCAGAGCCGCTTCGTTTTCCTCGAGGTCTTCCTCGACCGAAGGCTCCTGCACCCGCTCCAGACCGACCAGGGTTTCGTCCTTGGCGAGTTTGATCAGGGTCACGCCCTGGGTGTTGCGGCCCAGCGAGGACACCTCGGAGACGCGGGTACGCACCAGCGTGCCCTGGTCGGAAATCAGCATGATCTCCTCGCCTTCCTGGACCTGGATGGCGCCCACCAGAATGCCGTTGCGCTCGTTGCTGACCATGGCGATCACGCCCTGGCCGCCACGTCCGCGGCGCGGGAACTCGGCGATCGCGGTGCGTTTGCCGTAGCCACGCGCCGAGGCGGTGAGAATCTGCGCGTTGGGCTCGGGGATCAGCATGGAGATGATGTGCTGGCCTTCCGGCAGGCGCATGCCGCGCACGCCACGGGCGTTACGGCCCATGATGCGCACCTTGCTTTCCTTGAAGCGGATCACCTTGCCGCCGTCGGAGAACATCATCACGTCCTGCGCACCGTCGGTGACGGCGGCGGCGATCAGGGTGTCGCCCTCTTCCAGCTTCAGGGCGATCAGGCCGACGCTGCGCGGCTTGCTGAACTGCACCAGCGGGGTCTTCTTCACGGTGCCGTTGGCGGTGGCCATGAAGATGTAGCTGCCGGTGGGCTCGTCGGCGGTTTCGTCGTCGCCCTCTTCGTCTTCGCCGACTTCCTCGATCTCTTCCGGCTCGGCCAGTACGCCTTCGATGACATCATCGGCGTCTTCGCCTTCCGGCAGTTGCTGACGCACCGCATCAAGGTCGACCTGCAGCATCGCGGTAATGCGCTCGCCTTCGCTCAGCGGCAGCAGGTTGACCAGCGGCCGGCCACGCGCGGTGCGCGAGGCTTCGGGGATTTCGTAGGTCTTCATCCAGTAGACCTTGCCCTTGCTGGAGAACAGCAACAGCGTGGCGTGGCTATTGGCGACCAGCAGGTGTTCGACGTAGTCCTCTTCCTTGACCCCGGTCGCCGCCTTGCCGCGGCCACCACGACGCTGCGCCTGGTAGGCGTGAAGCGGCTGGGACTTGGCGTAGCCGCCGTGGGAGATGGTTACCACGCGGTCCTCTTCGGTGATCAGGTCGGCGATGGTCAGGTCGACCTGCGAGGCGACGATTTCGGTGCGACGCTTGTCGCCGAACTCGGCCTTGACACCTTCCAGCTCCTCGCGGATGACTTCCATCAGGCGCACGGGGTTGGTCAGGATACGGATCAGCTCGCCGATCAGGGTGAGGATTTCCTGGTACTCGGCCAGCAGCTTCTCGTGCTCCAGGCCGGTCAGGCGGTGCAGGCGCAGATCGAGGATCGCCTGGGCCTGGTCGGGCGACAGGTAGTACTTGCCGTCGCGCAGGCCGTACTGCGGATCGAGATCGTCCGGACGGCAGGAATCGGCACCGGCGCGCTCGACCATCGCCTCGACGGCGCTGGATTCCCAAGCGCGGGCGATCAGGCGTTCCTTGGCTTCGCCCGGCGTTGGCGATGCCTTGATCAGCTCGATCACCGGGTCGATGTTGGACAGCGCGACCGCCTGGCCTTCGAGGATGTGGCCGCGCTCGCGCGCCTTGCGCAGCTCGAACACGGTACGCCGGGTCACCACTTCGCGGCGGTGGCGGATGAACACCTCGAGCATGTCCTTGAGGTTCATCGTGCGCGGCTGGCCGTCGACCAGCGCCACCACGTTGATACCGAACACGCTCTGCAGCTGGGTCTGGGCGTAGAGGTTGTTGAGGATCACCTCCGGCACTTCGCCGCGACGCAGCTCGATGACCACGCGCATGCCGTCCTTGTCGGACTCGTCGCGCAGCTCGGTGATGCCTTCGATCTTCTTCTCTTTGACCAGCTCGGCGATCTTCTCGATCAGACGCGCCTTGTTCAGTTGGTACGGCAGTTCGCGGATGACGATCTGCTGGCGGCCACCGGCCTTGTCGATGTCCTCGATCTCGGCGCGCGCGCGGATATAGATGCGCCCGCGACCGGTGCGGTAGGCCTCGATGATGCCGGCACGGCCGTTGATGATCCCCGCGGTGGGGAAGTCCGGGCCGGGAATGTAGTGCATCAGTTCGTCGACGGTCAGCTCGGCGTTGTCCATCAGCGCCAGGCAGCCGTCGATCACTTCGCCGAGGTTGTGCGGCGGGATGTTGGTGGCCATGCCCACGGCGATACCCGACGAGCCGTTGACCAGCAGGTTGGGGATCTTGGTCGGCATCACCGCGGGGATCATCTCGGTGCCGTCGTAGTTCGGCACCCAGTCGACGGTTTCCTTCTGCAGGTCGGCCAGCAGCTCGTGGGCCAGCTTGGTCATGCGCACTTCGGTGTATCGCATGGCCGCGGCGTTGTCGCCGTCCACCGAACCGAAGTTGCCCTGACCGTCGACCAGCAGGTAGCGCAGCGAGAACGGCTGGGCCATGCGCACGATGGTGTCGTACACGGCGGTGTCGCCGTGCGGGTGATACTTACCGATCACGTCACCGACCACACGGGCGGATTTCTTGTACGGCTTGTTCCAGTCGTTACCCAGTTCGCTCATGGCGAACAGCACGCGCCGATGCACGGGCTTCAGGCCGTCGCGCGCATCCGGCAGGGCACGCCCGACGATCACACTCATCGCGTAGTCGAGATAGGACTGTTTCAGCTCGTCTTCGATATTGACCGGGAGGATTTCTTTGGCCAGTTCACCCATGAGAAGCCTGGTTCCTTTTGTCTGCGAGGTGCTGCGAATAAGCGCGGGATATTATCACAAGGCGGCGTTCGAAAGCCGCCTAGAGACGTGTCGAATGGATGAGCAGGCGCCCCTTCAGTGCAGGCGCTTTCGGCTCATCAGGGCGGCCATCTTCGTCGCGTCGGGGCGTTCGACCACGCCCTTCTCGGTGACGATGGCGTCGATCAGGTCGGCCGGGGTGACATCGAACACCGGATTCAGCGCCTCGACGCCGGCAGCGACGCGCACGCCGCCGACCTCAAGCAGCTCTGCGCCGTCGCGCTCCTCGAGGGGAATGTCGTCGCCGCTCTCCAGCGCCATGTCGATGCTCGAGCTGGGCGCCACGACCATGAAGCGCACGCCGTGGTGCATGGCACAAACGGCCAGTTGATAGGTGCCGATCTTGCTCGCCACGTCGCCGTTGGCGGTGATCCGGTCGGCGCCGACGATGACCCAGGTGATGCCCTTGGTCTTCATCAGGTGCGCGGCGGCGGAGTCGACGCCGAGGCTCAGCGGGATGCCTTCGCTGGCCAGCTCCCAAGCGGTCAGGCGCGAGCCCTGCAGCCAGGGCCGGGTTTCGTCGACGTAGACGCGCTCCACCAGCCCCTCGAGGAAGGCCGCGCGAATCACCCCGAGCGCGGTACCGAAGCCACCGGTGGCGAGCGCGCCGGTGTTGCAGTGAGTCAGCAGCGTCTGCAGGTTGCCCTGCTGCTTGCGAATCAGCTCCATGCCCAGCTGGGCCATGGTCAGGTTGGCCTCGCGGTCGCTGAGGTGGATGGCCATGGCTTCGGCTTCCAGCGCCTTCAGCGGGTCTTCGCCGTGCTTGAGCTTGTCGAGCCGTTCGCGCAGGCGGTTCAGCGCCCAGGACAGGTTGACCGCGGTCGGTCTGGCGCCCTTCAGCACGGCGAAGTCCGCCTCCAGCCCGGCGCGCCAGTCGCCGCCCTGCGCCAGGCGCGCCCGCGCGCCGAGCACCAGCCCGTAGGCCGCGGCGATGCCGATCACCGGCGCCCCCCGCACGAGCATGCCGCGAATCGCCTCAGCGACACCGGCGGCCGAGTCGAAGGTGAGCCAGGTTTCCTCCAGCGGCAGCCGGCGCTGGTCGAGCAGACGCAGCTCGCCCGCGCGCCATTCGATGGACGTGACCTTCTCTGCCGCCAGCAATTGCTCGCGCATGCTCAACCTCGTACCGGAACAAAAGCGGCGAATTATACGCACAAGCCTACGGCGGTGGCGGGCGACGCGGTGGCGGGCGACGCGGTGGCGGGCGACGCGGTGGCGGGCGAGCCGACCGACCGCTGCCTTCGCCTTTCCAGCCCCGTGCGGCTTCAATACACTGTCCGGCCCCCTGACCTGGAACGCCAGCCCATGCCCGACGCGCCCCTCGACCTGTTGCTGCTGCCGTCCTGGCTGGTTCCGGTGGAGCCGGCGGGCGTGGTCCTCAGCGACCACGGCCTGGGCATCCGCGACGGACGCATCGTGCTCATCGCGCCACGCGCCGAGACCCTGCGCCAGCCGGCGACAGAAATCCGCGAGCTGCCCGGCATGCTGCTCGCGCCGGGACTGATCAACGCCCACGGCCACGCGGCCATGAGCCTGTTCCGTGGCTTCGCCGACGACCTGCCGCTGCAGAGCTGGCTGGAGCAGCACATCTGGCCGGCCGAGGGCCGCTGGGTCGACGAGGACTTCGTCCGCGCGGGCACCGAGCTGGCGATCGCCGAACAGCTCAAGGGCGGCATCACCTGCTTCTGCGACCAGTACTTCTACCCGAAGATCGCCAGCGAGGTGATGCACAACGCGGGCGTGCGCGCGCAGATCAGCCTGCCGATCCTCGACTTCCCGATCCCCGGCGCGGCGGACCCGGCCGACGCCATTCGCCGCGGCCTAGAGCTGTTCGACGACCTACGCCACCACCCGCGTCTGAAGGTCGCTTTCGGCCCGCACGCGCCCTATACGGTGAGCGACGACAAGCTGGCGAACATCCTGATGCTCGCCGATCAGCTGGACGTCGGCATTCATATGCATGTCCACGAAACCGCCGGCGAGGTGCAGCAGGCCGTCGAGCGGACCGGCGAGCGGCCGCTGGCGCGCATCGCCCGCCTCGGCCTGCTCGGCCCGCGCTTCCAGGCCGTGCACATGACCCAGGTGAACGACGAGGATCTGGCGCTGCTGGTGGAAAGCAACAGCAGCGTGATCCACTGCCCGGAGTCCAATCTCAAGCTGGCCAGCGGTTTCTGCCCCGTCGAGAAACTCTGGCAGGCCGGTGTCAACGTCGCCCTCGGCACCGATGGCGCGGCCAGCAACAACGACCTCGACCTGCTGGGCGAAACCCGCACCGCCGCGCTGCTGGCCAAGGCCGTCGCCGGTTCGGCCACCGCCCTGGACGCGCACCGCGCGCTGCGCATGGCCACGCTCAACGGCGCGCGCGCCCTCGGGCTGGACGCCTGCTGCGGTTCGCTGGAGGTCGGCAAGTTCGCCGACCTGGTCGTCTTCGACCTGAACGGCCTGGCCCAGCAGCCGGTTTACGATCCGGTATCGCAACTGATCTACGCCTGCGGGCGCGACTGCGTGAAGCACGTCTGGGTCGGCGGCAAGCCACTGCTCGACGACGGACGCCTGACCCGCATGGACGAACAACGCATCATCGCCACTGCGCGGCAGTGGGGCTCGCGCATCCGCGGAGGCTGACGCCGACCTGCGACAAACTGGCATACATTGGGCTGACGTCGATGAGCCTATCGACGCCGTCAAGCTGGCAACATGTCCGCCCGGCCGCGCCCTCCTCTTTCTCGTTTCGATGGAACTACATCATGAGCAATGTCGATCACGCCGAAATCGCCAAATTCGAAGCCCTGGCCCACCGCTGGTGGGACCGCGAAAGCGAGTTCAAACCCCTGCACGACATCAACCCGCTGCGGGTCAACTGGATCGACGAACGCGTCGGCCTGGCCGGCAAGAAGGTCATCGACATCGGCTGCGGCGGCGGCATCCTCAGCGAAGCCATGGCCCAGCGCGGCGCCGAGGTGATCGGCATCGACATGGGCGAGGCGCCGCTGTCGGTGGCACGCCTGCACCAGCTCGAATCCGGCGTGCCGGTGGAATACCGGCAGATCACCGCCGAAGCGATGGCGGCGGAAATGCCCGGCCAGTTCGACGTGGTCACCTGCCTGGAAATGCTCGAGCACGTACCCGACCCGGCCTCGGTGATCCGCGCCTGCCACACGCTGGTCAGGCCCGGCGGCCAGGTTTTCTTCTCCACCATCAACCGCAACCCCAAGGCCTGGCTGTTCGCCATCGTCGGCGCCGAGTACCTGATGCGCCTGCTGCCGCGCGGCACACATGACTTCGCCAAGTTCATCCGTCCTTCCGAGCTGGGCACCTGGAGCCGCGACGCCGGGCTGCAGGTCCGCGACATCATCGGCCTGACCTACAACCCGCTGAGCAAGCGCTACAGGCTGGCGCCGGACGTGGACGTCAACTACATGGTCCAGACCCTGAGGGAGGCGTGAGCGGCATGCGCATTCGAGCAGTGCTCTTCGACATGGACGGCACCCTGCTGGACACCGCGCCCGACTTCATCGCGGTGATCCAGGCGATGCGTGCCGCGCGCGCGCTGCCGCCGATCGAGGACAAGACGGTGCGCGACGTGGTGTCCGGCGGTGCGCGGGCGATGGTGATCAGCGCCTTCGAGGTCGACCCGCTGTCCGACGCGTTCGAGACCCTGCGCCTTGAATTTCTCGAGCGCTACCAGAGCCACTGCGCGACCTTCAGCCACCTCTACGACGGCATGGCCGAGGTGCTCGCCGATATCGAAAGGGCCGGGCTGATCTGGGGCGTGGTGACCAACAAGCCGCTGCGCTACGCCGAACCGATCATGCAGCGGCTCGGCCTGGCCGAGCGCTCGGCGCTGCTGATCTGCCCGGACCACGTCACCCACAGCAAGCCGGACCCGGAAATGCTCGCCCTGGCCTGCCAGCGCCTGGAGCTGGAGCCGGCCAGCGTGCTGTTCGTCGGCGACGACCTGCGCGACATCGAATCCGGCCGCGCCGCCGGCACGCGCACGGTGGGCGTCAGCTACGGCTACATCCATCCGCAGGACAACCCGCGCAGCTGGGGCGCCGATGCCGTCATCGACCACCCGCTGGAACTGCGTGCCCTGCTCGACCGCGCCCTCTGCGGCTGCTGACAGGCGCCGTTCCATCCACCGACCCGCTAGCCACCCGCGCGGCCAAGGCGTGCCGCGCCCGAAGGAGCCCTCCATGTTCGACTACACCGCCCGCCCCGATCTGCTGCAGGGCCGCATCATCCTGGTCACCGGCGCCGGCCGCGGCATCGGTGCGGCCGCCGCCAAGGCCTATGCCGCGCATGGCGCGACGCTGTTGCTGCTGGGCAGCAACGAAGACAACCTGAACCTGATCTACGACGAGATCGAAGCGGCCGGCCACCCGCGGGCCGCGGTGATCCCGCTGAACCTGGAAACCGCCCAGCCGCACCAGTTCGGCGAACTGGCGGCGATGATCGAAAGCGAATTCGGCCGCCTCGACGGACTGCTGCACAACGCGTCCATCGTCGGCCCGCGCACGCCGCTCGAGCAGCTCTCGGGCGAGAACTTCATGCGCGTCATGCAGATCAACGTCAACGCCATGTTCATGCTCACCAGCGCCCTGCTGCCGTTGCTCAAGCTGTCGGAGGACGCCTCGGTGGTGTTCACCTCCAGCAGCGTCGGCCGCAAGGGCCGCGCCTACTGGGGCGCCTACGCGGTTTCCAAGTTCGCCACCGAGGGGCTGATGCAGGTCCTCGCCGACGAAGTCGACGGCACCTGCGCCGTGCGCTCCAACAGCATCAATCCCGGCGCCACCCGCACCGCGATGCGTGCCCATGCCTACCCGGGCGAGAATCCGGCGAACAACCCGGAGCCGGAGTCGATCATGCCGGTCTATCTGTACCTGATGGGCCCGGACAGCAAGGGCGTCAACGGCCAGCAGTTCGACGCCCAGTGAGCACGCGGGCGGTGGCCGGGCCACCGCCAGTTTTACGTCGAAAGCGGCAACGTACCTTCCAAATAGCGGCCATTGCGCGCCGGATAACCGGCGAAATCTTGCCACAGCCTCCGCAAGAGACGCTCAAGTCACTGTTAAATAACGATAAAAATATCCTGGCACACATTTCGCTCTTGTCCCCTCACGAAACGCATACCAGCGTTGAAGGAAGAGCGCTCATGGTCCCTCCCAGCAAGAAGAACACGATCGATTTCGACGCCGCCCGCCTGCAGCGCATGGGCTACTCGGAATCTCGCCCCGTTGCCCTGCTACCGGTAACGCTGAGCGAGCTGCACCGCCAACTGACCCTGCAGCTGCAGACCAGTCTGGAGGTGGAGCGCATTCTCGAGGTGTTCTTCCGCGAGGTTCAGCGCCTGGTACCGCTGGACGCCATGACCTTCTCCCATCCGCGCAGCGAGCTTTCCCTGCAGTTCGGCGAACGCGGCACCCACAGCGCCAGCTACAAACTCAACCAGGCCGGCGAATACATGGGAGAACTGGTGTTCCGCCGCAACCAGCGTTTCGACGACTTCGAGCTTGGCCAGGTGGAATCGCTGCTGTCCTGCCTGGTGTTCCCGCTGCGCAATGCGCTGCTCTACCGTTGCGCCCTGCAGAACGCCCTGCACGACCCGCTGACCGGCACCGGCAACCGCTTCGCCATGAACCAGTCGCTGGCTCGCGAAGTGGACATGGCCCACCGTCATTCGCAGCCGCTGTGCGTGCTGATGCTCGACCTCGACCACTTCAAGCTGATCAACGATGGCTACGGCCACGGCGTCGGCGACGACGTGCTGCGCGCGGTTTCCGTCGCGCTGAAGAACCAACTGCGCAACATCGACATGATCTTCCGTTTCGGTGGCGAGGAATTCATGGTGCTGCTCTCCAACACGTCCCTCGAGGCCGCCAGCCTGGTAGGCGAGCGCCTGCGCAGCACCATCGAGACACTGCAATACCTGAGTCAGGGCCAGGCCATCAGGATGTCGGTCAGCCTGGGCTGCGCCCTGCTGCGACCCCTCGAATCCGCGGAAAGCCTCACCCGCCGCGCCGACGATGCGCTTTATGCCGCCAAACGCGAAGGCCGCAACCGGATGATGCTGGCGGGCTGAGCAGCGCCAGCACAGAAACGAAAAACCCCGCGAGAGCGGGGTTTTTCGTTACGCCATCCGTTTACGGACGCTTGCGACCGAAGCCTGGACGCTGGCCGTCGGCCACCGGGCCACGGCGCTTGGCCGGAGCGCCCGCCGACACCTTGCGGGGCGCACCACGTTCGCCGCCGGCGTCTTCGGCAGGGCGGCGCTTCTTGTTCACATCCTGCGGCCGCTCGGCGACGGTGCTGCCGGCGCCGCGCGGCGTGCTGCGTTCCGA
>NZ_DEYR01000020.1:6531-6955 GCF_002364635.1 Pseudomonas sp. UBA3153 | reverse complement strand
ATGCCGATCTCGGCCTGAGTTTCTGGGGCGGCATCGACCCGTTCAGCGGCGAAGTCATCGATCGCCACCACCCGCTCAGCGGCGCCATCGTCACCGACCGCGTGCTGGCGATTCCCAGCGGTCGCGGCTCCTGCACCGGCAGCAGCGTGATGCTGGAACTGATCCTCAACGGCCACGCTCCGGCAGCGCTGCTGCTGGAGCAGGTCGACGACATTCTCACCCTCGGCGTACTGATCGCCGAGCAGATGTTCGGCCGCTCGATCCCGGTGGTCGCCCTTGGCCGCGAAGCCTTCGCCGCGCTGCGCGAGGCGCACCACGTGCGGGTGTCGGGCAGCCGGGTCGACGGTTTCGCCAGCGCGGCGGCGGCGCTCGACGACGCGCTGGCAACCGTCGTCGCCGAGGCGCCGTGCCTGACGCTCAGCGC
>NZ_DEYR01000020.1:4939-6309 GCF_002364635.1 Pseudomonas sp. UBA3153 | reverse complement strand
GCCGTGCCTGACGCTCAGCGCGCAGGACCGCGAAATGCTCGACGGCGTCCACGGCAGGGCCGCGCAGGTGGCCATGGGCATCATCGTGCGAATGGCCGAATTGCAGGGCGCCAACACGCTGCTGGACATCACCCAGGCGCACATCGACGGCTGCATCTACACCGGCCCGGCCTGCCTGCGCTTCGCCCGCCAACTGGTGGAATGGGGCGCCCAGGTGAAGGTGCCGACCACGCTCAACGCGATCTCGGTGGACAAGCGCCGCTGGCGCGAGCAGGGCATCGACGCCGCCTTCGGCGAGCCCGCAGCCGCGCTCGGCGATGCCTACCTGGAGATGGGCGCGCAGGTCAGCTTCACCTGCGCGCCCTACCTGCTGGACAGCGCGCCGCGCCTCGGCGAGCAGATCGTCTGGGCCGAATCCAACGCGGTGGTCTACGCCAACAGCGTGCTCGGCGCACGCACCCTGAAGTACCCCGACTACCTGGACATCTGCATCGCCCTGACCGGCCGCGCGCCGCTCAGCGGCTGCCACCTGCCGGGCCAGCGCCACGCCAGCCTGCGCATCGAGCTGCCGGCGCTGGATGAGCTGGACGATGCCTTCTACCCGCTGCTCGGCTACCACGTCGGCCTGCTCTGCGGCAGCGAGATCCCGGTGATCTGCGGCCTGGAGCACGCACAGCCGGACCTCGACGACCTGAAAGCCTTCGGCGCCGCCTTCGCCACCACCTCGGCCGCGCCGATGTTCCACATCGCCGGGGTGACGCCGGAAGCGCCCAGCGCCGAACGCGCCCTGGGCGGCCAGGCGCCGGCACGGCTGCTGCGCGTCAGCGCCATGGACCTGCTGGAAAGCTGGTGGGAGTTGAACAGCGCCGAGGAGCCACGGGTCGACCTGGTCTCGCTGGGCAATCCGCACTTCTCCTTCAGCGAATGCGCGCGCCTCGCCACGCTCTGCGCCGGCCGTCGCAAGCATGCCGACACCGCGCTGGTGATCACCTGCGGCCGGGCGATCCACGAACGCGCCCGCGATGCCGGCCACGTCGCCACGCTGGAAGCCTTCGGCGCGCAGTTCGTCACCGACACCTGCTGGTGCATGCTCGGCGAGCCGGTGATTCCGCCCGCCGCGCGCACCCTGATGACCAATTCGGGCAAGTACGCCCACTACGCACCGGGGCTGGTCGGCCGTCGGGTGCATTTCGGCAGCCTCGCCGAATGCGTCGACGCCGCCTGCAGCGGGCGCGCCAGCGGGCGTCTGCCGGCCTGGCTGCAGCTCGGCGAAGCCACGGAGGAACCCGCCCATGTTTGACTACACCTTCCACTGGCGCGCCGCCTACAAGGCGCTGCCGGACATGCTCGCCGGCGCCTGGGTGACCTTC
>NZ_DEYR01000020.1:4397-4792 GCF_002364635.1 Pseudomonas sp. UBA3153 | reverse complement strand
AGACCGCCGCCCTGTCGATGGTCTTCGGCGTGATCATCGCGCTGCTGCTGACGCTGATGCGCCAGGGCCGGAACCCGGTGCTGCGCGGCTTCGCCGCGACCTGGATCTCCATCGCGCGCAATACGCCGTCGCTGTTCCAGATCTACATCCTCTACTTCGGCCTGGGCTCCTTCGGCCTGCACGTCAGCTCCTGGTTCGCCCTGCTCGCGGGGATCACCTTCAACAACGCCGGCTACCTCGCGGAAAACTTCCGCGGCGGCCTCAAGGCGGTGCCCGATACCCAGTTGCGCGCCGCGCGCTCGCTGGGCATGAGCGCGGCCCAGGCGTACCGGCTGATCGTGGTGCCGCAACTGCTGCGGATCGTTTTCTACCCGCTGACCAACCAGATGGTCTGG
>NZ_DEYR01000020.1:3236-4231 GCF_002364635.1 Pseudomonas sp. UBA3153 | reverse complement strand
CTGACCAACCAGATGGTCTGGGCGGTGCTGATGACCTCGCTGGGAGTGATCGTCGGCTTGAACAACGACCTCACCGGCGTGACCCAGGACTACAACGTGAGGACCTTCCGCACCTTCGAGTTCTTCGCCCTGGCCGCAGTGCTCTATTACCTGATCGCCAAGGCGATCGTGGCGGTCGCCCGGATATTGTCCTGGCGCCTGTTCCGCTATTGAGAGGCTGACCATGTTCTCCACCAGCTTCACCTGGAACGACTTCCTGTTCCTCCTCCAGGGCGCCTGGATCACCCTGCTGCTGACCCTCGGCGCGATGGCCATCGGCACCGTCGCCGGTGTGCTCTGCGGTCTGCTCCGCGCGCTGCTGCCAAGGGCCACGCTGCCGCTTTCCTGGCTGCTCGACGTGTTCCGCAGCGTGCCATTGCTGATCCAGTTCGTGCTGTTCAACTCGCTCAAGAGCATCGCCGGGCTGAACTGGAGCGCCTTCACCGTCGCCTGCATCGTGCTCGGCATCTACGCCACGGCGTTCTGCACCGAGATCGTCCGCAGCGGCGTGCTGGCGGTGCCGTTCAACCTGCGCCGCGCCAGCCGCTCGCTGGGGCTCACCTACCTGCAGGACCTACGCTACATCGTCCTGCCGATCGCCACCCGGGTGGCCTTTCCCGGCTGGCTGAACCTGGTGCTGTCGGTGATGAAGGACACCGCGCTGGTGATGTGGATCGGCATCGTCGAACTGCTGCGCGCCTCGCAGACCATCGTCACGCGCATTCAGGAGCCGCTGCTGGTGCTGTGCATCGCGGGGCTCATCTACTACGTCATGAGCCTGGTGGTCGCCCGCCTGGGCGCCCGGCTGGAAACAAGGTGGCAGGAAAATGATTGAGATCGACAACGTACACAAATCCTTCGGCGAACTGGACGTGATCAAGGGCGTCAGCCTGACGGTGAACAAGGGCGAGGTGGTCTCGATCATCGGCGGCTCGGGCTCCGGCAAGTCGACCCTG
>NZ_DEYR01000020.1:2747-3064 GCF_002364635.1 Pseudomonas sp. UBA3153 | reverse complement strand
GCAAGTCGACCCTGCTGATGTGCATCAACGGCCTGGAGTCGATCAAGAGCGGCAGCATTCGCGTCGACGGCACCGAGGTCCACGCGCCCGGCACCGACATCAACAAGCTGCGGCAGAAGATCGGCATCGTCTTCCAGCAATGGAACGCCTTCCCGCACCTGACCGTGCTGGAGAACGTCATGCTGGCGCCGCGCTAGGTGCTCGGCCGGAGCAAGCAGGACGCCGAGGAAATGGCGGTGAAGCAGCTCACCCACGTCGGCCTCGCGGACAAACTCAAGGTGTTCCCCGGCAAGCTTTCCGGCGGCCAGCAGCAGCGC
>NZ_DEYR01000020.1:0-2573 GCF_002364635.1 Pseudomonas sp. UBA3153 | reverse complement strand
ATCGCCCGCGCGCTGGCCATGTCGCCGGACTACATGCTGTTCGACGAAGCCACCTCGGCGCTCGACCCGCAACTGGTTGGCGAGGTGCTCGACACCATGCGCCTGCTCGCCGAGGAAGGCATGACCATGGTCCTGGTGACCCACGAAATCCGCTTCGCCCGCGACGTCTCCGACCGCGTGGCGTTCTTCCGCAACGGCCTGGTGCACGAGATCGGCACGCCCGATCAGGTGATCGGCAACCCACAGAAGCCGGAAACCATCGACTTCCTGAAATCGATCAACTAAGAGGAACCGGGCCATGCGCTCGAGCAAGGTCATCCATGTGGTCAGTTGCCACGCCGAAGGCGAAGTGGGCGACGTGATCGTCGGCGGCGTCGCGCCGCCTCCCGGCGATACGCTGTGGGAACAGTCGCGCTGGATCGCGAATGACGACGTCCTGCGCAACTTCGTACTCAACGAGCCGCGCGGCGGGGTGTTCCGCCACGTCAACCTGCTGGTGCCGGCGAAGAACCCGAAGGCGCAGATGGGCTGGATCATCATGGAGCCGGCCGACGTGCCGCCGATGTCCGGCTCCAACTCGCTGTGCGTGGCCACCGTGCTGCTCGACAGCGGCATCCTGCCGATGAGCGAACCGCAGACCCGGCTGACCCTCGAGGCGCCGGGCGGCCTGGTGGAAGTGATCGCCGACTGCCGCGACGGCAAGGCCGAACGCGTCGAGGTGAAGAACGTGCCGTCGTTCGTCGACAGGCTGGATGCCTGGATCGAGGTGGAAGGCATCGGCTCGATTCCCGTCGACACCGCCTACGGCGGCGACAGCTTCGCCATCGTCGATGCGCGGCGCCTGGGCTTCTCGTTGAGCGCCGACGAGGCTGCCGACCTGGTCGCGGTGGGCCTGAAGATCACCCAGGCGGCCAACCAGCAGCTCGGTTTCGTGCACCCGCTGAACCCGGACTGGGGGCACATCTCGTTCTGCCAGATCGCCGCTCCGGTGGAGTACGTGAACGGCGTCGCCAGCGCCGCCAACGCGGTGGTCATCCGTCCCGGCAAGATCGACCGTTCGCCCTGCGGCACCGGGTGTTCGGCGCGCATGGCGGTGCTGCATGCCAGGGGCCAGCTGAAGGTCGGCGAGCGCTTCGTCGGCCGCTCGATCATCGGCTCGGAATTCCATTGCCGGATCGACTCGCTGACCGAAGTGGCCGGTCGCCCGGCGATCTATCCCTGCCTCTCGGGACGCGCCTGGATCACCGGCACCCACCAGCACCTGCTGGACCCGGGCGACCCCTGGCCGACCGGATACCGGCTTTCCGATACCTGGCCGGTGGAATTGAAGATCTAGAAAAAACGCCGGTGCGTGGAGTGTGCCCAAGGGCACGCCATCGACCGGCGCGGAACGATTGCCAGGCCATCAGGAGCGACACCCCTGGCAATCTTTCAAACGCATTTGCAACACCCGCTCCGGCCGTCGGAGCGAAAAGAAAAGCGTGGCAAATCATTGCCTTTCAATTATCGTATACGAAATACATTTAGCACCCGGAGACAGGTCCCATGAGCAGAGCGGTCAACTGGAGCGGCGTTTTCCCCGCTGTCACCACCCAATTCAACGACGATTTCTCGATCAACCTCGAGGAGACCCACAAGGTCATTTCCAAAGTGATCCGCGACGGCGTCTCCGGCCTGGTGGTCTGCGGTTCGGTGGGTGAAAACACCTCGCTGAGCGCCGAAGAGAAGATCGCCGTCACCGAAGTCGCGGTCGACGCCGCCAAGGGCCGTGTGCCGGTGATCTGCGGCGTCGCCGAGTTCACCAGCGTGGCCGCGGCCAAGACCGCCAACCTGGTGCGCAAGGCCGGCGTCGACGGCGTCATGCTGATGCCGGCGCTGGTGTACGGCTCCAAGCCCTACGAAACCGCCGAGCACTACCGCTACGTGGCGAAGAACGCCGACGTGCCGCTGATGGTTTACAACAACCCGCCGATCTACAAGAACGACGTCACCCCGGACATCCTCATTTCCCTGGCCGACTGCGACAACGTCGTCTGCTTCAAGGATTCCTCCGGCGACACCCGCCGCTTCATCGACGTGCGCAACGAAGTCGGCGACCGCTTCATCCTCTTCGCCGGCCTCGACGACGTGGTACTGGAAAGCCTGGCCGTCGGTGCCGAGGGCTGGGTGTCGGGCATGTCCAATGTGTTCCCCAAGGAAGGCGAAACCATCTTCCGCCTGTGCAAGGCCGGCCGTTTCGCGGAAGCCATGCCGATCTACGAATGGCTGATGCCGATCCTCCACCTCGACGCGCGCGCCGACCTCGTGCAGTGCATCAAGCTCTGCGAAGCCATCGCCGGCCGCGGCGGCGAACTGACCCGTCCGCCGCGCCTGCTGCTGCGCGGTGAAGACCGCGCCCACGTCGAGGCCATCATGGCCAAGGCCCTGGCGAACCGTCCTCAGTTGCCGGACGTCGGTCTGTAAGCCACGCCCGCCCCCGCACGGCCATATCGCCGCTCCCGCGTTCCGGGGGCCGGCTATGGCCGTTTTTCATTTCCAGCACGGGAGAAACCAACATGCAGATACTCGGACAG
>NZ_DEYR01000032.1:9337-131321 GCF_002364635.1 Pseudomonas sp. UBA3153 | reverse complement strand
CGATCGAGACCTCGGGCAGGGCGGCCGCGCCGATCCGCACACGCTCGGCGCGGGCCTGGCGCAGGCGCGCCAGGGCGATGTCCAGGTGCTGGTTGTGCGCCAGGGTCTGGTCGACCAATTGGTCGAGCAGGGGATCCTGGAACGCGCGCCACCAGGTTCGCAGCCCCTCCTGATCGCTTCCGGGCACGACGGTATCGGCCTCGATCCAGTTCGCCGGCACCTCCGGCGTCGGCGCCCGATAATCCGGGCCCACTGGGGTGCAGCCGACGAGGGTTGCCAGCAGCGAGGTCAGCAGCAGGGCTTGCCGAAGACGTGACGGCGTGCGAGGGATCGATGCGTGCATGGCGTTGCCCTCACATCCACCGGTGCAGCAGCGAGATCAGCCGGCCACGCGGCAGCGAAGTGCCTTCCGAGGGCGTGACCTCGATGCTGCCGGTCATGCCGGCTGCCAGCACGACGTCCTGCGGGACATGCTCGAATTCGATGCGCACGGGAATGCGCTGCGCCAGCCGGACCCAGCTGAAGCTGGGCTCCACGCTCGGAAGGCCCTGCGCGTCGGCCTGCTGGTTGCTGTCGGTGATGCCCCGTCCGATGCTCGCCACACGCCCCGGCAACACCGGGTCGAAGCCCATCAGGCGGACCCGCGCTGTCGCGCCGGGCCTGATACCGCGCAGCTTGGTTTCCTCGAAGTACCCGGTGATCCAGAAGCTGCGGGCGTCGATCAGGGCGATGTTCGGCTGGCCCGCGACGGCGTAGTCGCCCTTGTTCAAGCGCAGGTGCGTGACATAGCCATCGGTCGGTGCGCGCAGCACGGTGTGCGCCAGGTCCAGCTTCGCCCTGTCCACGGCGACCTGCGCGCTGCGCAGTTCGGCCTGCGCGATAGCCATCGCCTGGTTCGCGCGCTGGATGTCCTCGGCGGGCACCAGGCTTTCCATGCCGCGGCGGCGCCGCGCTTCCTCGGTCTTCTGGCGCCAGGACACCTCGGCCGCCGCCCACTGCGCCTCGGCCTGGGCCAAGGCCAGCGCGAAGCTGGCGCCGTCGATGCGGTAGAGCACGTCGCCCTGTTTGACGTATTGATCGTCCGTGACCGGAACCTCGGCGACGGTGCCGGGCACCTCGGGGGCGATGCGCACGATCTGCGCGCTGACCCGGCCGTCGCGGGTCCAGGGTGCGACGACGTAGGCGCTCCACAGCGCGCTGATCAGGAATACGGCAGCGACGGCCACCGCGAGGGTAAACCCTGCCCGTAGCAGCAGCTTGGCGGAGAAAGAGCGTTCAGACATAAAGCACCAGAAGGGAAACGAGGCAGAGGGACATGGCGAACTCGAACAGGCCCGGATGCCAGACCCAGTGCAGCACCCCGCTGCGCGCGAGCACGAAGCGCAGGCCCAGGTGGATCGGCAGGGCCACGCAGGCGTAGACGAAGAAGGGCGGCAGGTAGATGCCGGCCAACGAGAACTCACTGAGCATGGGCGCGGCCTCCAGAGGTCGGTACGACGGCATCCGCATGGCGCTCCAGCAGCGCGGCGATGTCGAGCAACACGACCGTCACTCGGCGGACGTCATCCATCGCGGTGTTGGCGCGCACCGGCAAACGCGCCAGGGAGGTCGCGGCGCGGCGGGCATGGCCTGCGGCCCGAGCGGGATCAGCGGCGCGCTGGCGCATATGGCGCAGCGTGCGCGCCACCACGCGTGGCCATTCGGCATCCTGTTGCGCCTCGCGCAGCCAGCGTCGCAGGCGCAGGACTTCCCGACCCAGATGCAGGCTGTTCAACGCCTGGGCGATGGCGCGGTCCATCGCCTGCGGCTGCGTCCTGAGCAACGCCCCGAGTTGCGCGATGCGGTGCTGCTGGCG
Source organism: Pseudomonas sp. UBA3153 (assembly GCF_002364635.1). NCBI lineage: Bacteria > Pseudomonadati > Pseudomonadota > Gammaproteobacteria > Pseudomonadales > Pseudomonadaceae > Pseudomonas > Pseudomonas sp. UBA3153. Next base: position 129,466 of record NZ_DEYR01000032.1, on the reverse strand, counting down.
CCATTGCCAGGCTTGCGCATCGGCCGGCTCGTCGCGCAAGGTGCCCAGCGCTTCGTCGCGGATGCGCTGGCGCAGGCGCGTGACGTCGCGTATCGGATTGCGCGGCAGCACGATCCTGAAGCCCAACAGGGTGAAACAGGTCGCCAGAATCCAGGCCACGGCGCTATTGAGGAACAGCGCGAAGTCGTAGCGCATCGGGTTGTCCGGCGCCGCCAGCGACGTGAATGCGACCAGGTAGGCCACGCCGGCCAAGGCATGCCGCGGCATCGTCGTGGCATATACGCCGGGCAGCCAGAACAGGCACAGGACCACCAGCAGCAGCGGCAGACCGGAAAGCGGCGGCAACACGATGAAGGTGCACAGGAAGGCCATCGCCACGGCGGCCGCCGTGCCCTTGATGAATTCGACGGCGCCCAGCACGGGATTGGGCGCAGTGGACAACAGTGCACAGGCGGCTGCCAATCCGGCCAGCATCATGTTGCCGTCGGTCCAGCCCGTGGCGATCCAGAAGGCGCCGCCCATCAGTACGGTCAGCAAGGCGCGCACGCCATTCTCGAGGGCTGCTGCGGTGTCGCGGTGAAACGGCACGGAGACGCGCGCCGGCGTCGGCCTGGGCTGGTGAAAGCGTTCGATGCCCTCGAGGGCTTGCAGGTAATCGTCGAGCTGCTCGATCAGGCGATCGCCCGCGATCATCAGCGCGGCCTGCCCGTCGGCGTCGTCCGTCGAGGTCGCGGTGAGCGCGGCCACCAGCCGGGCGCGCAACTCGGCCAGCCGCAGGATGGCAAGCGCTCTTCCGGCCGGGCCGGGTCCCCGCTCCAGCACCTGCCCGACCTCCCGCCATGTCTCTTCCCAGTCCGGCTGCAACGCGCTCAGCGCAGCGAGGCCGGCGCCGTGTTCGCCCAGGGGCTGCGTGCCGCCCACCAGGGCGGAGAACAGCGACACCATCGTGTGTTGCACCGTACCGGCACGATGGGCGAGATCGGCGGATTCGGCCTTGCCCAGCGCCAGCAGATCGTCCACGCCATAAATCTCGGCGAGGAGGTTGCGCCGATCTGCGTCCAGGGGCTTTCCGCCGGGTACGGCGCTGCCTCGAATGGCCTGGTGATGCGTCGCCAACACGCCCGCGGTGGCGGACGCCAGGTGGTCGAGCAGCGTGGCCAGGCGGCCATGCACGCTGCGGCTGCTGAACATGGCCGAGACCCCCCCCCAGGCAGACCACGCCAATCAGCACGGACGCGCCGCGCCCCATCACCTGGTCGAAGGTGAGTTCCGGATGCTGCATGGCGCCGTAGGCCGCCAGGCCCACGGTGTAGCCCGCCAGCGTCGCACCGTAGGCCCGGAAATGACGCAGCAGCGTCATGCCCGCCACACAGATTCCCAGCCACAGGCCAAAGCCGAGCAGGAACAGCCAGGGCATCTGCCCGAAGGCGCTCATCAGCACGAAGGCCGCCAGCATGCCGACCAGCGTGCTCAGGACCCGCCACGTCCCCTTGCCGATCACGCCACCCTGAATGGGGTTGATGACGAGCAGCACGCTGGAGGCCGCCGCGTAGGGTGCGTGCAGTTTCAGTAGATAGGCCACCACCAGGGCCAGGCAGGCGGCCAGCAGCGAACGCATCACATAGGTTGCACGGGGTGTCGTCAGATCCAGATACGGCAGCCCGCGCGCCAGCCTTTCCCAACGCCGCGAGCGCGGTGGAACGTCGCCCGAATCCGCGTCAGGCACATTCGCCGAATGCATCATTCAACCCTTCCTGCGGTGACCGATGCGCATCACCGTAGGCAGGGCCAACGATTTCGAAAAGTGAATTTATTGCACTCACATGGGTGCGCTAAACGCACGCATAGGAGCAGGCCGTGCGCTATGGCTTGGCGCGCTTCGCCGTCTGCGCCTGGCTTTCGTTGCAGAGCGTATGAATGGTCTGTCGCAACCATTGATGGGCCGGGTCGCTCTCCAGGCGCGGGTGCCAGGCCTGCGTCAGCAGCACCGTTTCCAGCGGTGTCGGCAGCTCGAACAGGCGAATGTGCAGGCCAGCGGCCAGCGCGCTGCTGGCGAGATGCCGGGGCAGGGGCAGCAGCAGGTCCGAGTCCTGCAACGCGAACAGCGCGGTGTAAGGATTGGGCACCACCAGGGCGACATGCCGGCGTAGCCCCTGCGCTTCCAGTGCGGCATCGACCGGCCCGGCGGCCTTGCCGCGTCGCGACACGCTGATGTGTTCCCAGCGCGTGAGGCGTTCGGACGTGATCTCGTCGTCGAAAATCGGATGGTTGACGCGCGCGACGCCCACGAACGTCGTGGTGAACAGCGACTGCACGCGAATCTCCGGCCCGAGCGTGCGGGAAGCGCTGATGAACAGATCAATGCGGCCGCTGCGCAACGCCTCGTCGTCCACGTCGTCTTCCTCGGGCGAGAAGCGCAGCATCGCGCGCGGCATCTCCCGCGCCATCGCGTCGAGGAGATGGCCGAGATGGATGCTCACGAACTCATCGGTGGCGCGGACGTTGAAGCGCCGTTCCAGCGACTTCAGGTCGATCTCGGCGCCGGACGAGAACACCTGCGAGGCCTGTTCGACCGCCATCCGCACCTGCTCGCGCAGTGCCAGTGCCTTGGGCGTGGGCATCAGCTTGCGGCCGACCTGGACGAACACCGGGTCGCCCAGCGCCTCCCGGATGCGGCTCAAGGTACGGCTCATCGCCGGCGCGCTCAGATGCATGCGGCGCGCGGCGCCGATGACGCTGCCCTCGTCCAGCAGGGCGTCCAATGCCAGCAGGAGATTGAGATCGGGACGTGGCATGGGATGCCCTCTTGATATTTACCTGCATGCAATCCTAGGGCTTTCTGGATAACGGCTAAAGCATGCAGGAATATTGGAACTCAGCCTTCACGAGGCCGGCCACGGCTTTACGCCGTTCGAGGGCGGACCTGATGAGCACGTGATGACTCATGGGAAGCCGAGCCGCACGAGCGACGGGAAGGTTCCGGGAACGCGACGGTCTACGTCGGGCCCCCAGCAAATTGCGCTGCTGGAGAAACGAAAAAACCGGCCTCGGCCGGTTCTTTCGTTTCACTGACACTCAGTTCAACGCGTCGCTCAGTGCCTTGGCCGGCACGAACTTCACCACCTTCTTCGCGGCGATCTCGATGGCCTTGCCGGTCTGCGGGTTGCGCCCGGTGCGTGCCGGACGGTCGCCGACCTTCAGCTTGCCGATGCCCGGAAGGGTCAGTTCGCTGCCATTTTCCAGGGCGTCGCTGACGATTTCGCCGAGCTGCTCGAGAACGGCGCGGACGGTTGCCTTGGGCGCGTCGGTGGCTTCGGCGATATCGGTGATCAGTTGGTCTTTGGTCAGGGCCATTGTGCTGCTCCGTAGTGCGGTGCGTGAGTGCGCCGGCAGTCTAACCCGCCAGGCTGCACGCCAACTATCGCGGGATGGTCGCAGTCGCGTTGCGATTTCGCGGCGCGTGCGAAGCGCTGCTAGATTGAATTCATCCGTGATCGCCTGCGCCAGGCGCGCCGGACCGAAGCGATAGCTATCGCCAGCAATAATGAAGAAAGGAGCTGTTCATGCTGCAATCCTTCGCCGACCTCAACTTCCGCTGGAAGATCGCGCTGCCCATTCTTCTGCTCGCGGTCCTGCTGATCATCACCGGTGCGCTGGGCATGCAGACGATCCGCTCGGTGGCGTCGGCGAGCGAAGCCTTGAGCCGCCATCACCTGCCGGCGATCACCCTGCTGCTGAATGCCGACCGCGACCTTTATCAGGCCTTCGTCGCGGAGCGCAGCCTGCTGAGCGATGAAAACGGCCGGCAGGGCGATGCGTTGCGCAAGTCGCATGCGGAAAACCTGCAGCAGAGCTATGACCGCGTGCACAAGTACGCGGCCACGCAGCAGGAGCCGAAGGTCCAGGAGCTGGTCACTCGCTTCGAGCAGGGCTTCGCGCTGTGGAAGGCGACGTCGTTGCGGGTGGTGCAACTGGCGGCAAGCGATCCCGCGGCGGCGCGCGCTCTGAGCTTCGGCGACAGCGAGACCCAGTTCGGAAGCATGCGCGAGGCGATCGACGAACTCGGCAACCTTGAGGAGCAGGCGGCCAATCAACAGGGCGAGCACGCGGATGCCAACAGCCAAAGCGGCCTCTGGCAGCAGGGCCTGGTGGTCGGTCTGGCCCTGGCGCTCTGCCTGGTTCTGGTGCTGGCATTCCCCTCGCTGATTACCCGGCCGTTGCAGTTGCTGCTGCATCGCATCGAGCAGATCGCCGATGGCGACGGTGACCTGCGCCCGCGCCTGGAGGTGTCTTCCCGCGATGAGCTGGGCCGCCTGAGCGTGGCGTTCAACCGCTTCCTCGACAAGCTGCAGCCGCTGATTCGCGAAGTCGGCCGGGTGACCGGCGAGGTCGCCGATTCCGCCCGGCAGCTGTCCGGCATGGCGGCGGCGAACGATCAACTGATCGGCCGCGAGCATCTGGCGGTGGATCAGGTGAGCACCGCGGCCACGCAGATGAGCGCCGCGGTGAACGAGGTTGCCCGCAGTGCGCAGAACGCGGCCGAGGCCGCGCAGCGGGCGGACGAGCAGTCGCGCGAGGGCGCCGAGGTGGTCGGTTCCACCATCGGCTCGATCCGTGCGCTGGCGCGCGACGTGGAAAGCGCATCCGAGCGCATTCGCACCCTGGAGCACGAGGCGCAGCAGATCGGCGCGGTGCTGGCGGTGATCAAGGGCATCGCCGACCAGACCAACCTGCTGGCGCTGAACGCGGCCATCGAGGCGGCCAGGGCAGGGGAGCAGGGCCGCGGTTTCGCCGTGGTCGCCGACGAGGTCCGCGCGCTGGCCGGGCGCACGCAGAACTCGACCAACGACATCCAGCAGATGATCGAACGGCTGCAGCAGGGCGTGCACAACGCCGTGACCGCGATGCAGGCCGGCAGCCAGCAGGCGCGCGACAGCGTGGAGCGTGCCGCGGGCGTCGACCAGGCGATCGGGCGCACTGGCGAGTCGGTACAGCGGATAAACGACATGGCGGCGCAGATCGCCACCGCCTGCGAGGAGCAGAGCAGCGTGACCGAGGAAATCGCCCGCAACATCAGCGACATTCGCGACCTGTCGAACCAGGCGGCGCAGACGTCCGGGGAAAGCACGCGGGCCAGCGAGCACCTCTCGGCGCTCTCCGAAGGGCTTGCGCAACTGGTCGGCCGGTTCCGCGTGTGAGGCCGGTGATGCGTGCCAAGTGCTTGTGCGGGATAGTTTTTCTTTAACGGGCGCTGCCGGTTGTAAGTTGCCGGCGAGTCGGTACAATGGCGCGGCCCATCGCCAGGTGGGCGTCGTTATGGTGGCCCTGCCGGTCCCCCCGCAACGATCAGCCGTGAACCCGGTCAGGCCCGGAAGGGAGCAGCCGCAGCGGTGACATCGTGTGCCGGGGTGTGGCTGGTAGGGCTGCCTCCATAACGCTCTTCGCGACACCTTTCTCTTCCGTTCCCGATCCTGTTGCTTCGCGCGGCGTTGCGATTGCTGGCGTTCGTCCGCGCCTGGCCAATGGATACATTCGCTGGCGGCAAGCCGGATGCAATTTGCCCGGTGCTCCGCTAGCATTAGCCCTCCTTCCGCTACCCTGCTGCGACGGTTCGATGAGTTATCAGGTTCTTGCACGAAAATGGCGTCCGCGCTCGTTCCGCGAAATGGTCGGCCAGACCCATGTGCTCAAGGCCCTGATCAACGCGCTGGACAACCAGCGCCTGCACCACGCCTATTTGTTCACCGGCACGCGCGGCGTGGGCAAGACCACCATCGCGCGGATCATCGCCAAGTGCCTGAACTGCGAGACCGGCATCACCTCGACGCCCTGCGGCACCTGCTCGGTGTGCCGGGAGATCGACGAGGGGCGCTTCGTCGACCTGATCGAGATCGACGCCGCCAGCCGCACCAAGGTCGAGGACACCCGCGAACTGCTCGACAACGTGCAGTACGCGCCAAGCCGCGGGCGCTTCAAGGTCTACCTGATCGACGAAGTGCACATGCTCTCCAGCCACTCGTTCAACGCGCTGTTGAAGACCCTGGAAGAGCCGCCGCCTTACGTCAAATTCATCCTTGCCACCACCGATCCGCAGAAGCTGCCAGCGACCATCCTTTCGCGCTGCCTGCAGTTCTCGCTGAAGAACATGACGCCCGAGCGGGTGGTCGAGCATCTCACCCACGTGCTTTCCGCGGAAAACGTGCCGTTCGAGGCCGACGCGCTCTGGTTGCTCGGCCGCGCCGCCGATGGGTCGATGCGCGATGCGATGAGCCTCACCGACCAGGCCATCGCCTTCGGCGAGGGCAGGGTGCTGGCCGCCGACGTGCGCGCCATGCTCGGCACGCTGGACCACGGTCAGGTCTACGGTGTGCTGCATGCGCTCATCGAGGGCGATGCGCGGGCAATGCTCGAAGCGGTGCGTCACCTGGCCGAGCAGGGCCCGGACTGGAACGGCGTGCTCGCCGAGATGCTCAACGTGTTGCACCGCGTCGCCATTGCCCAGGCGCTGCCGGATGCGGTGGACAACGGCCAGGGCGACCGCGAGCGGGTGCTCGATCTGGCCCAGGCGCTGGCCGCCGAGGACGTGCAGTTCTACTACCAGATGGGCCTGATCGGCCGCCGCGACCTGCCGCTGGCGCCGGACCCGCGTGGTGGTTTCGAGATGGCCCTGCTGCGCATGCTGGCGTTCCGTCCGGCGGATGCCGACGGCGCGCCGAGTACGCCGCTAAAGAATCCGGGAATCAGCAGGGCCACCACTGATTCCACGACCAACCCGGTGGCCGGCGCCGCCATTGCCGCGCCGGTCGTGCAATCCGTGCCCGCCGCCGTTGCGCCAGCGCCAGTGGAGGTGCCGCCACCTGCGCCGGCCGAGCCTGCGCCGGTAGCAGTTGACGCCCCTCCGCCCGCGCCGGCTGCGCCTGCCGCCGCGGAAAAGATCAATCCTCCGTGGGAAGAATCCGAGCCGGTCGAAACCGCTGTCGCCGCGGAGCCGGTTGCGCCGCCGCCATCCGTCAGCGCCGAGGCCGTCGATGCGCCGGTCATCCAGTCGGCGGAAGTGAGCGAACCGGTCGATCATCCGGCCGCCAGCGAAGCCCAGGTGCTGGATGTCGAGACCGACGCGGATGACGATGACGACGAGCCGCCGCCGGCCGACGAGTACTACGAAGTCGATGGCGAAGCGTTCGATTACCTGGAGTCGCTCGGCGACGAAACGGCCGACGACAGCGCCACCGACACACAGAGCCTGGCCGACGTGCAGCCCGCCACCGGCCTGGCGGCAGAATGGCTCGAACTGTTCCCGCGCCTCGGCCTGAGCGGGCTGACCGGCAGCATCGGCGCCAACTGCAGCCTGGTGGCGGTGGAAGGCGACGTCTGGCGCGTGCATCTGGAGCCGACGCAGAGCGCGTTGTTCAACGCCAACCAGCAGCGCCGGCTGAACGATGCGCTGAACCAGTATTTGGGCCGCACCCTCAAACTCGAGGTCGAGGTCCGTAAGCCCGAGCAGGAAACCCCCGCGCAAATGGCCGCGCGCAAGCGCGCCGAGCGCCAGCACCTGGCAGAGGTCGCGATCCAGTCCGACCCGCTGGTGCAGCAGATGATCCAGCAATTCGCCGCGGTGATCCGCGACGGTACGATCGAACCCGTTGAAACCCTGAATACCGAGGTGACCCCATGATGAAGGGTGGCATGGCCGGCCTGATGAAGCAGGCCCAGCAGATGCAGGAAAAAATGCAGAAGATGCAGGAAGAGTTGGCCAATGCCGAGGTCACCGGGCAATCCGGCGCCGGGCTGGTCAGCGTGGTGATGACCGGTCGCCATGATGTCAAGCGCGTCAGCCTGGACGACAGCCTGATGCAGGAAGACAAGGACATCCTCGAAGACCTGATCGCCGCCGCGGTGAACGATGCGGTGCGCAAGATCGAGCAGAACAGCCAGGAGAAGATGTCGGGCATGACAGCCGGGATGCAGCTGCCCCCAGGCTTCAAGATGCCTTTCTAGTTCGTTCGTGCCGCCCATGGACGGCACCGGCCGGCGTTGCCGACGAACTCGGAATCCTCCTGTGCAACAGCACACTCCGGTTCCGCGTCCGTCGGCGCCTTGTCCGCTACCGCCCTTGGGCGCCCCGGTCCATTCGTTCGCCTGAACGTAGGGTGGATGTCGCTTCTCCCATCCACCGCCGCGTCGCCGGTGGCACTCAAGGTGTCGTTCACCTGCGTGAGGGGCTGTTACAGCGCTGTACCTTCGTCCGTTCGCACTCACATTCGGTAATGTCCATGAGCTTCAGTCCGCTGATTCGCCAACTGATCGATGCCCTGCGCATCCTGCCCGGTGTGGGGCAGAAGACCGCGCAGCGCATGGCGCTGCAGATGCTCGAGCGCGACCGTAGCGGTGCGCTGCGGCTGGCGCATGCGCTGAACGAGGCGATGGAGCGGGTCGGGCACTGCAAGCGTTGCCGCACGCTCTGCGAGGAAGAACTCTGCCCGCAGTGCGCCGATCCCAATCGCGACGACAGCCTGCTCTGCGTGGTGCAGGCGCCGATGGACGTGTTCGCGGTGGACCAGACCGGTTTTCGCGGGCGTTACTTCGTGCTCAAGGGACACCTGTCGCCGCTGGATGGGCTCGGCCCCGAGGCGATCGGCGTGCCGGAGCTGCTGGCGCGCATCGCCGAGGGCGCGTTCAGCGAGGTCATCCTGGCTACCAATCCGACGGTGGAAGGCGAGGCGACCGCTCACTACATCGCCCAGTTGCTGATTCCCAAGGGGCTTTCGGTGTCGCGGATCGCTCATGGCGTGCCGCTGGGCGGCGAGCTGGACCTGGTCGATGGCGGTACCCTGGCGCATGCCTTCAATGGCCGCAAGGCCATCACGCTCTAGCTGCGCTCTCGTAGCTCGATTGCAATTCCCTCCGCGCTACGAGATTTCCCCGTCGGCGATTCGATAGCGCGTGCTGCGCCCGCCGCCGGGCAGGCGTTGCAGATATCCCTTCTCCAGCAGATCGCCCAGATGGCGCGTGGCGGTGGCCTTGGAGACCTTGGCGACGCTCTGGTACTGCGCGGCGCTGATGCCGTTCTCGAAGCCGCGCTCGCCGCCATCCAGCAGGCGATTGAGCACCTTGAGCTGTTCTGCGCCCAGCGCGTGCTGGCGATGGCGCTGCCAGTAGCGCGACTTCGCCAGTACCCGGTCGATACGTGCCAGCGCCTGCCGCAGGCTGGCGAGCAAAGTGCGCAGGAACCATTCGAGCCAGGCGCTGATATCCAGGTCGGCCTTCTGGCTGCTCTCCAGTGCGCGGTAGTAACCGGCGCGATCCTCGAGGATGCTGGCGGACATCGCGTGGAAGCGGATGGCCTGGTTTTCCGCCTGCGCAAGCGCCAGGTCGGTGAGGGCGCGGGTCAGGCGGCCATTGCCGTCGTCGAACGGATGCAAGGTGACGAACCACAGGTGGGCGATGCCGGCGCGCAGCAGCGGATCGAGGCCCGCATCCTGCCGGCTACTGGCGAACCAGGCGAGGAATTCGCCCAGCTGCCGTTCCAGACCGTCGCGCGGCGGCGCCTCGAAGTGCACGGTGGGGCGGTCGATACGCCCCGATACCACCTGCATCGGCTCGTCCCCGCGCAGCACCCCGACACGGATACGCGGCGAGGCGCTCTGCTCGCTGAACAGCAACCCGTGCCAGCGCAACAGGCGGGCCTCGTCGAGGGGCTGTTCGGCGTGCTGGGTGGCGTCCAGCATCAGTTCGGCGAGGCCTTCGCTACGCGGGCTGACGCGGCCGTCCTGGTCCGTCTCCAGGCCCAGTCGGCGGGCCAGCGACGAGCGAACCGAGCCCACGTTGAGCTGTTCGCCCTCGATCGCCGAGGAGGTGACGATGTTCTGCAGCAGCACATCCAGTTCGTTCTCGGCACCGAGGGAACTGGCCGTCGCGCCCGCCATGCCGAGCAGCCGGCCCTGAGCCTGGGCGCATTCGCGCAGCAGCGGCGCCAATCGCTCCGCCTGCCAGCGAAAATGCGGCCAATCGGGCTGTTGCCAGATCCAGCGTGGGAAGTTCATGGCTGTTCCGCCTGATTCGCTGAGCCGAATGGGAGGGGTTAATCGGCTCATATGGCGAGCCGATTGTCGTCGCTATTCGGCTCATCGTCCAGCGCAGCGGGCGGGCTAGTGAGTGGCGATCCAGATCAGCAGGCCGGCCTGGAAGACCACGAACACTGCCAGGCAGGAAACGGTGAACCGCAGGGTGCCGTCCTCGCGCTTCATCGCATTGATGTTCTCTTCCTGCTTGCGCAGCTTCACATCCTGCTCGCGAAGGTTCTGGTCGGCCTGCTGCAGCATCGCCGCGGCGTCGAGCAGCTCGATGATCTGGACCTTTTCCTGATTCCAGTCACCGAGCAGATCGCCAACCTGGGCGGCGGCGTAGCCTGCCTTGAGCTGCAGCGCGTCCGGATACTGCACGTCGACACCCTGGCTGCGCAGGAAATGGTCGCGGCGCTGGCGCAGCTCGTCGTTGAGCACGTCCTTGAGCGGCAGCGTGCCGGCGGCGATCTGATAGTGGCCCCAGCGCTGCTTTGCCCAACCGATCGCCTGGGCGAGCAGGAAACGACCGAGGCCGCGATTCTGCGGTTTGACCTGCAGGTCGTCGCTGCCCAGGTAAACCACCTTGCGCTGATGGTCGGCCCAGACTTCCAGCACGTTCTGATCGCTGTGCACGATCTGGTTCGGCAACTGCAGCGTCAGCCGCAGCAGGCTCTGTTCGCGGCTATGGCGTTCCAGTCGGCCGAGCTGGACGAAGCGCAGCGGGCGCGGGCCGCTGAGGCGGTCGGTCGGCAAGGGCGCCAGGCGCAGCAGACGGAACTGGTCAGCCGCAAGGCCCGCCCAGGGCAGCGCCCTGGTGGTTTCGTTCTCTGGCGGCTGGGAGGGGGTGTCGTTCATCGCGGCGTCCGTGGCTGCTGTCAGCGATTCTGGCCTGCGAGGGTTATCGGCCGCTCTGCGCGTTGCTTAAGGCGAGCGTGCGCTTGATGAACTCGACGATGCCATTGCCCAGGGCATTCGCCAGCGGCAGCTGCGGGTCGTTGTACGAGCCCAGTTGCTGCTCGCGAGCCGCCGGGACGATGCGCAGCACATGGTTCATTCCCGGCACCAGCAGCAGTTCGGCGTCCGGTTTGGCCGCGTGCAGCCGTTCGGCGTCCTCCACGGCGACCTGAATATCGTGCGTACCCTGCACGATCAGCGCCGGCACTTTCACGCTGGCGAAAGCGTTCGCCGGGTCCTGGCGGAACATCGAGATCAGGTACGGCTGCACGCTGGGGCGGAACAGTACCAGCAGCGGCTGGGGCACATCGTCGTGCTCGCGACCCTCCTTGAGTTCGGCGATCAGCCATTGGCTATAGGCGAGCAACGGGGGCGGCAGCTTGCCTTGCAGCTGTTCGAGCAGCAGCGCATCCAGCGGTCGGCCGCTGCCCGAGATCGACACCAGCGCATCGGCGCCAGCGTTCTGCGCGGCGAGGCTGGCGATCAGCGCGCCTTCGCTGTGGCCGATCAGGATCAGCGCGCCGAAACGCGGGTCGGCCTTCAACTGCCGGCTCCAGGCGACGGCGTCCTCGGCGTAGCGCTCGACGCTCAGGCTGCGCTCGTCCGGCCCCGCGGGCTGGCTGGCGGCGATCCCGCGCTTGTCGTAGCGCAGGCTGGCAATGCCGTTCCTGGCCAGCACCTGCGCCAGGCGTTTGAGGCTGTCGTTGCGCATCTGCGGATTGTTGCCGTTGCGGTCGGTCGGCCCGGAACCGGCGATCAGCAGCGCAACGGGCAGGCGCTGGTCGCTCTTGGGCAGCATCAGGCTGCCGTGCAGCGTGCCGCTCGGGGTGTCCAGTTCGACGCTGTGGTTGAGGATGGTCTGGGCGAAGGCGAGAGGCGTGAGCATGGTCAGCAACAGGCAGAGGAATGAGCGCATCGGGGTCCGTTCCGCGAGAGTGGTCAGGGCGTGGCGGGGCAGTATGCGCGAGCCGGGTGGGCGGCGAAACCGCCGCAGGCTCGGTTATACTGCCGGCCCTTTTTCGTTTCAGGCCATCGCGGAGCCCTGCATGTCCGGCAATACCTTCGGCAAGCTGTTCACCGTCACCACCGCCGGCGAAAGCCACGGCCCGGCGCTGGTCGCCATCGTCGACGGCTGCCCGCCGGGGCTGGAACTGAGGCTGGAAGACCTGCAGCGCGACCTCGACCGGCGCAAGCCCGGCACCAGCCGGCACACGACCCAGCGCCAGGAAGCCGACGAGGTGGAAATCCTTTCCGGCGTGTTCGAGGGCAAGACCACCGGGCACTCCATCGGCCTGCTGATCCGCAATACCGACCAGAAGTCCAAGGACTACTCGGCGATCAAGGACCTGTTCCGCCCGGCCCACGCCGACTACACCTACCACCACAAGTACGGCATCCGCGACTACCGGGGCGGCGGTCGCAGCTCGGCGCGCGAGACGGCGATGCGCGTCGCCGCGGGCGCCATCGCCAAGAAGTACCTGGCGACGATGGGCATCTCGGTGCGCGGCTACATGAGCCAGCTCGGTCCCATCGAGATTCCCTTCAAGGGCTGGGAAAGCGTCGAGCAGAACGCCTTCTTCAGTCCGGATCCGGACAAGGTGCCGGAGCTGGAGGCCTACATGGACCAACTGCGCCGCGACCAGGATTCCGTCGGCGCGAAGATCACCGTGGTCGCCGAAGGCGTGCCGCCGGGGCTCGGCGAGCCGATTTTCGATCGCCTCGACGCGGAGCTGGCGCATGCGCTGATGAGTATCAACGCGGTGAAGGGCGTGGAAATCGGCGCCGGTTTCGCCTGCGTCGCCCAGCGCGGCACCGAGCACCGCGACGGGCTGACGCCGGAGGGCTTCCTCTCCAACAACGCCGGCGGCGTGCTCGGCGGCGTGTCCTCGGGGCAACCCATAGTCGCGCACCTGGCGCTCAAGCCGACCTCCAGCATCACCACGCCGGGCCGTTCGATCGATGTCGACGGCAATCCGGTCGAGGTCATCACCAAGGGCCGCCACGACCCCTGCGTCGGCATTCGCGCCACGCCGATCGCCGAGGCGATGATGGCCATCGTGCTGCTCGATCACCTGCTCCGTCATCGTGGGCAGAACGCCGACGTCCGGGTAGCCACGCCGGTACTCGGCCAGCTGTGACCGCCGCCGTATTGCCTTACTGGCGGCTGTCGGGCTTCTACTTCTTCTATTTCTGCCTGCTCGGCGGTACGGCGCCGTTCCTCGGCCTGTACTTCGCCCATCTCGGCTTTTCACCGGCGAGGATCGGCGAGCTGGTGGCGATTCCCATGCTGATGCGCTGCATCGCCCCGAACCTGTGGGGCTGGCTGGGCGACGTGACCGGTCGGCGCCTGGCCATCGTGCGGTTCGGCGCAGTGTGCACGCTGGCTGGCTTCGCGCTGATCCTGTTCGACAAGCGCTACGCCTGGCTGGCGCTGGTGATGGCGCTGCATGCGTTCTTCTGGCATGCGGTGCTGCCGCAGTTCGAGGTGATCACCCTGGCGCACCTGCGCGAGCAGGCGGCGCGCTACAGCCAGATCCGCCTGTGGGGCAGCATCGGCTTCATCTGCACGGTGGTCGGGTTGGGCGAGCTGTTCGACCGCTTCAGTCTGGACGCTTATCCCTGGGCGCTGATCGTGATCATGCTCGGCATTCTCGCCAGCAGCCTCTGGGTGCCGGACGCGCGCCCCGAGTTTCGCGGGCCAGGTCTGGCCGAGGGTGGCTTCATCGCCCAGCTGCGGCGTCCCGGCGTGGCGGCGTTCTACCTCTGCGTCGGGCTGATGCAACTGTCCCACGGCCCTTACTACACCTTCCTCAGCATCCACCTGGAAACGCTCGGCTACAGCCGCGCCACCATTGGCCAGCTGTGGGCGCTGGGCGTGGTGGCGGAGGTCATCCTGTTCATCGGCATGGCGCGGATACTCGGGCGTTTCTCGCTGCGCCAGGTGCTGCTCGCCTGCTTCCTGCTGGCTGCGCTGCGCTGGCTGCTCCTGGGCGGGCTGGCCGGACACCTGTGGGTGCTGTTGCTGGCGCAGCTGATGCACGCGGCGACCTTCGGCGCCTTCCACGCCGCGGCGATCCACTTCGTCCAGCGCAGCTTCGGGCCGCGTCAGCAGGGCCAGGGCCAGGCGCTGTACGCCGCCCTTGCCGGCATCGGCGGCGCGCTTGGCGCGGTGTATTCCGGCTACACCTGGAGCACGCTGGGCGCGTTCTGGACCTTCGCCATCGCCAGCCTGGCGGCGCTGGGCGCGGCGGCGATCATCGCGCTGCCGGCCAGATCGACGCCGGCTGAGGCCGGCCCTCCGTCTACCTGATCCGCCGCTCCGGCCGTTACACTGGCCGCCCCGCGCGCTGCCGCGCCGAGCCGCTCCCCGATGCTGGAGAACCGCATGAGCCGCCTGTCCGTCTACCACCTGTCGAACCCCCAGTCGCCGAACAAGGTGCTCAGCCACTTCGAGGACATCGCCTCGACCCTCGATGCGGTCGGCGTGCGCTTCGAGCGCTGGGAGGCCGCGCAGCCGGTTCGCCCCGGCGCCGAAACGGACGCGGTGATCGCCGCCTACCGGGCGCAGATCGACCGCTTGATGAGCGAGCGCGGTTACCTCGCTGTGGACGTGGTCAGCGTCAACCGTGACCACCCGCAGAAGGCCGAGCTGCGTGCCCGGTTTCTCGAGGAACACCGGCATGCCGAGGACGAGGTGCGCTTCTTCGTTGCCGGTCGCGGTCTGTTCAACCTGCATATCGACGACTACGTCTATGCCGTGCTCTGCGAGAAGAACGACCTGATCTCGGTGCCGGCCGGCTCCCGACACTGGTTCGACATGGGCGAGGAGCCGGATTTCATCGCCATTCGCCTGTTCAACGACCCGCAGGGCTGGCAGGCGTCCTTCACCGGCGACTCGATCGCCAGCCAGTTCCCGCTGCTGGAGTACTGACGGTGGGCGGCCACTGCCGGTGGGTGAGGGCGTCTGCTTCGTGGATTGCGCTGAACCTCTGACCGCCTGTCGCGATCCTAATGAGACCGATCATTAGGAGAAATCTCATGGATGCGTTTGGTGGTGTGCTTGGCCTGATCATCTTTGCCCTGGATATCTGGGCGATCATCAACGTGCTGCGTAGCGGTACGGATACCGGCAAGAAGATCCTCTGGATTCTGCTGATCGTGATCCTGCCGGTGCTGGGGCTGATCATCTGGGCCGTCGCCGGCCCGCGCGGCAGCGGTGCCGCGCGACTCTGAGGGACCCGACATGGGAATGACCTACGGCGCCCTCGGTGCGCTGCTCCTGGCGCTGCACCTGTGGGCCATCTACCAGGTGCTGAGCAGCGACTCCGCGCGACGGGTCAAGGTGATATGGGTCGCGCTGATCGCCCTGTTTCCCGTCCTGGGGTTGTTCAACTGGTTCGTGATGGGGCCGCGGGCGCGCCGCCTCGCGCGCTGACCTCAGAACGCCAGTCTGGCCTGCGCCGGCAGGCTGGCGCCTTCCAGCTCCAGCAACAGCGCCTTGCGCGCCAGCCCGCCGGCGTACCCGGTGAGGCTTCCGTCGCTGCCTATCACCCGATGACAGGGAACGATCACGGCGAGCGGATTGGCTCCGTTGGCGGTGCCGACCGCGCGAACGGCGGTGGGCCGGCCGATGCGTTCGGCCTGCTGGCGATAATTGCGGGTTTCGCCGAAGGGAATTTCCAGCAGCGCCTGCCACACCGTCCGCTGAAACGCAGTGCCCTGCGGCGCCAGCGGCAGGTCGAAACGGCGCCGCCGGCTGCCGAAATACTCGTCCAGTTGCCGACACGCCTCATCCAGCTGACGTTCCGCCCGCGTCCAGCTCGTCTGCGGCGGCAGATGCGTCTGCTCGTCCATGTGCACCAGGTTCAGGCCGGCGTCGCTGCCGACCAGCAGCAGGCGACCGAGTAGGCTGTCCAGATAGCGGTAGTGCATGGTCAGGCTCCCGAATAGTTGTGCCAGAGGTGCAGCGCTGCATAGGCGCGCCAGGGGCGCCAGGCCTCGGCGCGGGCCTGGAGTTGGCGGGCGCTGATGCCGGACTCGCCCCACAGCGGTGCCTTCAGCAGGCCGAGATCGGCCGCGGGGAAGGCGTCCGCCGCGCCGAAGCCGCGCATGGCGATGTACTCGGCGGTCCAGGGGCCGATGCCGGGCAATTCGCGCAGGCGCCTCACCAGGTCCTCCGGGCCGTCTTCCACATGCAGTCGCAGCGCACCCTCGGCAACCTCGGCGGCGAAGCGTTGCAGCGTCTGCACCCGTTTGCCGGGCATGCCGATGAGCGCGAGGTCGGCACCGGCGATCGCGGCGGGCGTAGGAAAGAGTCGCTGTGGCTGATCAGCCGGCGCGTCGGGCAGCGTTTCGCCGAGACGTTCCACCAGTCGCCGGGTGATGGTCACTGCCGCCTTGACGGTGACCTGCTGGCCGACGATGGCACGCACCGCCTGCTCGAACGGATCGAACGCGGCGGGCAGGCGCAGCGGCGGGTGACGCGCCAGCAGCGGGCCGAGCAGCGCATCGCTGCTCAGGTGCGCAGCGATCCTGTCGAGGTCGGCGTCCAGGTCGAACATCCGGCGCACCTTGAGCACCAGTGCCTGGGTCAGCTCGCGGGCTTCGGCGCCGACGGTCAGCGCCAGGGCGTGCTCGTCGGGCAGCGGGCTGACGGCGAACCAGCTGCGCACCTCGCCTATGCGAAAGCTGCGGGCGTAGCGTTGCTCGTCCAGTAGCTCGACGCCCGGCAGCAGGCGCTGGGCGAAGAAACGCTGGAAATGCTGCCAGTCCCATGGGGGCAGATAGGGCAGGCGCAGCGTTTGGTGGTTGTTGGAGAGGTCATTCATGGGCCGACTGTAGCAGCGTGGCGCGGCGGGTCTGCAGCGAAACGCGCTTTCATACTCGAGCCTCGGTGGCGTGTCCGACAAAAGGCGAGGACGCCGGCGTCGCCGCAAGGTCCATTGAAATGAAGGGAGCGACAGGGTTCGCAGGATGACGCTAACCTGCAGGAACGAGCCTCGGCATTCGCCCCACGGAATGCCACCCGGGGACCGGTCGCTCCGCGCTTCATCCCCGCTTGATCCCGTACGGCATCGCCGCGTGCCGAGAGGCGTTCGCCTTACGACGAGAGGGTCAATCGAGCCATCGCCTGAGAGGAGTTCATTGCATGAGCACAACCTTCCAAGATGATGTCAGCACCTCCGTACTGCGCCGCATGAAAGAAGGCGGTTTCGACTTTGCCCGCGTCCATCCGATCGAGTTCTACGCCTTGTTTCCCGACGAGGACGGCGCCCGTTCGGCCGCCACGAATTTTCGTGGCGAATCCCTGAATACGCAGATTTCCCCGCTGGATGACGGTATCTGGCACTTGCAGGTCAGCAAGGTGATGTACGCCACCCACGAGGGCATCGACGACTTCGAGCAGGGGCTCGAATCTGTCGTCGAGCCTCTGGGGGGCGTACTCGATGGCTGGGGCGTGACTCAGGAGCTTTCCGCGCCCGGCGTCTGATGCACGCACGCGGGCGCCGGCCTCGGTCGGCGCCCGCGCTCGACCTGTCGCGACCCTTCCGCCAGACTGGCGACAAACTGGAGGGGCCATGAGCGATATCCTGATTCTTACCCACGCCGATTTCTGTTCACCCGGCCACCTGGCCGAAACGCTCAATGCCCAGGGCCTGGCGTTCGACGTATTGCGCGTCGACCAGGGCGATCTGGACGGCTACGACCTTGACCGTCCACGCGCTGTCGCGGTGATGGGCGGCCCGATGAGCGTCAACGACCCCTTGCCCTGGCTGGCCACCGAAGACGCCGCGTTGCGGCATTTCATCGCGCGCGACGTCCCGCTGATCGGCCATTGCCTGGGCGGGCAGCTGCTGGCGAAAACCCTCGGGGCGCGCGTCACGCGGATGCCCTACAGCGAAATCGGCTGGCAGACCCTGCGCCGCTGCGACGGCGAGCATGCCAGCCCATGGCTCGACGGGCTGGCCGACTCCGTGGAGGTATTTCAGTGGCATGGCGACACCTTCGAGTTGCCGGCCGGTGCGCAACGCCTGTTCGCCAGCGACTGGTGTGGCAACCAGGGGTTCGCCTGGGGTGACAAGGTGTTGGGCCTGCAGGGACACCCGGAGATGACCGAGGACCTGGTGCGCCTGTGGGTGAACGACTGGGGTCACCTGCTCGACAGCCGTCAACCCAGCCAGCAAAGCGGCGCGCAGATGCTGGAAGACCTTTCGGCCCGCGTGGGCGCCCTCAATCGAGTGGCCGACGTTTTCTATCGTCACTGGTTGAAACTGGCTCTGCGGGAAACCGTCTGATGGGGAGGAAATAGGTCGGCAAGGTGGGGGTGAACAGGGCTGCCCCGTCCGCCGCAGACGCTTTTAAATGGGGCGTCGTGCTGATCAGGTATTGCCGTGCGTGCGCAGGTTTGGTGCAAGGATATTTGGGTTGTTCTTCAACTCATTGAATTGATTGGTTTTTACCGCTGGCATGAGGCTTGCGATGCTCTTGCTGACCGGACAAGGAGTACGGCATGTCCCGCAATTTTTTTGACGAGATGCACGATGCGAACGGCGACTGCCGGGCGCACTACCGGGAGTTCGCCCGCTGGCTGGCGGAAACGCCTGAAGAGCAACTGGCGCAGCGCCGCCGCGAAGCCGATCTGCTGTTCCACCGTGCCGGTATCACCTTCACCCTTTACGGTGACGAGCAGGGTACCGAGCGACTGATTCCCTTCGACATCATTCCCCGCAGCATTCCCGCGAGCGAATGGCGCATCGTCGAGAAGGGCTGCATCCAGCGCGTCCAGGCGCTGAACATGTTCCTCGCCGACCTCTACCACGAGCAGCGCATCATCAAGGCCGGGATCATTCCCGCCGAGCAGGTGCTGGCGAACGAGGGCTACCAGCTGGCGATGCGGGGGCTGAACCTGCACCGCGACATCTACGCGCACATCGCCGGGGTCGACCTGGTGCGCGACGGCGACGGCAGCTACTACGTGCTGGAGGACAACCTGCGCACGCCGAGTGGCGTCAGCTACATGCTCGAAGACCGCAAGATGATGATGCGGCTGTTCCCCGAGCTGTTCTCGGCGCAGCGCATCGCACCGATCGGCCATTACCCCAACCTGCTGCTGGACACCCTCAAGTGCTCCAGCCCGCTGGACAACCCGAGCGTCGTGGTGCTGACGCCGGGGCGCTTCAACAGCGCCTACTTCGAGCACGCGTTCCTCGCCCGCGAGATGGGCGTGGAGCTGGTGGAAGGCGCGGACCTGTTCGTCCGTGACGAGAAGGTGTTCATGCGCACCACCGCCGGCGCGCGCCCGGTGGACGTGATCTACCGCCGCCTCGACGATGCCTTCCTCGACCCGCTGGCATTCAACCCGGACTCCATGCTCGGCGTCCCCGGGCTGCTGTCGGCCTATCGCTCGGGCAACGTGGTGCTGGCCAACGCGATCGGCACTGGCGTGGCGGACGACAAGTCGGTCTACCCGTTCGTCACCGACATGATCCGCTTCTACCTCAGCGAGGAGCCGATCCTGAAGAACGTGCCGACCTGGCAATGCCGCAAGCCGGCCGAGTTGTCCCACGTACTGGCCAACCTGCCTGAGCTGGTGGTCAAGGAAACCCAGGGTTCCGGCGGTTACGGCATGCTCGTCGGCCCGGCCGCGACCAGCGCGGAGATCGAGGATTTCCGCCAGCGCATCATCGCCCGGCCAGAGGCTTACATCGCGCAGCCGACGCTGAGCCTGTCGACCTGCCCGACCTTCGTCGAGAAGGGCATCGCGCCGCGCCACATCGACCTGCGCCCCTTTGTCCTGACCGGCCGCGAAACGCAGCTGGTTCCCGGCGGTCTTACCCGAGTGGCCTTGCGCGAGGGATCGCTGGTGGTCAACTCGTCGCAGGGCGGCGGAACCAAGGACACCTGGGTAGTGGAGGATTAAGGGAATGCTTTCGAGAACGGCCTCTGACCTGTACTGGATGTCACGTTACCTGGAGCGCGCCGAGAACCTCGCGCGCATGCTCGACGTCAGCTACTCGCTGTCGCTGATGCCGCACGACGGACGCGGCGACGGCCTCGACGAACTGGCGATGCCGCTGCTGATCACCGGCACCTTCGACGATTACCTCGAGCTGCATGGCCAGCTCAACGCCGAGCGCATGCTGCACTTCTTCGCCTTCGACGCGAACAACCCGGCGAGCATCTACAGCTGCCTGGGCGCCGCTCGCACCAACGCGCATGCCGTACGCGGGCGCATCACCGCGGACATGTGGGAAAACATCAACGCCACCTGGCTGGAAATGCGCGGCATCGCCCAGCAGGGCCTTGGCGGCTACGGCATCAGCCGGTTCTGTGAATGGGTCAAGGAGCGTTCGCACCTGTTCCGTGGCGCCACCTTCGGCACCATCATGCGCAGCGATTCCTACCGCTTCATCCGCCTGGGAACCTTCATCGAGCGCGCCGACAACACCCTGCGCCTGCTCGATGCGCGCTATGAGCTGCTCGGCGAGGAAGACGATATCGACGACCGCTCGGCGCGCGCCTACTACCAGTGGAGCGCCTTGCTGCGCGCGCTGTCCTCGTTCGAGGCCTTCGCCGAGATCTACCGCGGCTCGCCGCACGCGCGGAAGGTAGCCGAGCTGCTCCTGCTGCGTCCGGACGTGCCACGCTCGCTACGTGCCTGTCTGGAGGAACTGAATCTGATTCTTTCCAGCCTGCCCGGCGACAACGGCCGGCCCGCACAACGACTGGCCGCGGAAATGGACGCCCGCCTGCGTTACAGCAGCATCGAAGAAGTGCTCAACGGCGAGGAAGGCCTGCACGGCTGGATCACCGAGTTCATCCAACTGGTGGGCCAGCTCGGAAGCGCCATCCACATTTCCTACCTGGAGGCGGCATGAGACTGTCCATCAGCCACGACACCACCTATCACTACGATGATCAGGTGCGCACCAGCATCCAGTACCTGCGCCTGACGCCGCACGACAGCGAGCGCCAGCACGTACTCAACTGGCAGCTCAGCCTGCCGCGCCCGGTGCGCGCGCAGCTCGACCCCTTCGGCAACATCCTGCACGTGCTGACCATGGACGAACCGCACGACGACCTGATCATCAGCGCCAGCGGTGAAGTCGACATCGACGAGCACTGCGAAGCAGAGCACGACGACCAGTCGGCGTATCCGTACCTGCGCTTCACCCGACTGACCCAGCCGGACGAGGCGCTGCGCGAGTTCGCCCACCAGCAGTGCAACAGCCACCGCGATCGCGATGCGCTGATCCGCCTGATGAATGCACTGAGCGAACGGATCGTCTACACCCCCGGCTCCACCAAGGTCGACAGCAGCGCCGCCGAAGCCTTTGCCGGCAAGAGCGGCGTCTGCCAGGACCACACCCACGCGTTCCTCGCCTGCGCGCGCAGCCTGGGCATCCCGGCGCGCTACGTCTCCGGCTACATCTACACCGAGGACGCCGGCCACCTGGCCAGTCATGCCTGGGCGGAAGCCTGGCTGAACGACGCCTGGTACAGCTTCGACGTGACCAACGGCCTGTCGCGCCCGGAGCGCCACCTGAAACTCGCCGTAGGGCTGGATTACCTCGATGCCTGCCCGGTCCGTGGCATGCGCCGTGGCGGCGGCGTCGAGCAGATGCACGCCAAGGTGCTGGTGTCGCCGACCCTGTCGCAATCGCAATCCCAGGGTCAGACCCAGCAGTGAGGGCCCGCCGCGCGCAATCGGCGACGATGCGCGCTGCTCAAGTTGTAAAATGAGTGCTCCAGGCTGTCGGTGCAAAACCGACAACCCGGCGCTCAATCAACTCGAGATCACTCATTCATGACTTACTGCGTCGCCATGAACCTCGCCGATGGCCTGGTTTTCGTCTCCGACTCGCGCACCAATGCCGGCGTCGACCACATCGCCACCTTCCGCAAGCTCTACGTGTTCGGCGTGCCGGGCGAGCGGTTGATCGTGCTGCAGACCGCCGGCAACCTGGCGACCTCGCAATCGGTGATCAACCTGCTGCGTCAGCGGCTCAATGGCGATTGCCCGCACCTGTACAACGTGACGACGCTGTTCGACGCCGCGCGGCTGGTCGGCCAGACGATTCGCGAGATGAGCGAACATGATTCGCGCCAGGATGGCGGCGTCGACATGAGCTGTTCGTTCCTTCTCGGCGGGCAGATCAAAGGCCAGGAGCCGGGCCTTTTCAACCTCTATCCACAGGGCAATTTCATTGCCGCAACGCCTGATACCCCGTATTTCCAGATCGGTGAGAGCAAGTACGGCAAGCCAATCCTCGACCGCGCGCTGACGTTCCACTCACCGCTGGACGAAGCCCTGCGCTGCGCACTGATCTCCTTCGACTCGACCATCCGCAGTAACCTTTCGGTGGGCATGCCGCTGGACCTGCTGGTGTACCGGACGGATAGCCTGGTGGTGCCGAAGGGATATCGCGTGGAGGAGGGCGATGCCTATTTCGAGGGCGTGCGCGGACAGTGGGGCGAGGGCCTGCGCGAGTTGCTCGGGCAGTTGCCGGAAACCCCGGACGACTACCGCGAGTGAATGAAAAAGGGCCGCGCCGCGGCCCTTTTCGTGGGTGAGCACCGCCGCGGCGGCCTCACTCGTCGCGACCTTCCATCATCGTGCGCTTGAGCAGCAGGTAGATCGCGCCCGTTCCTCCATGCCGCGGCGTGCACGAGGCGAAGCCGAGCACCTGCGGATGCTGGCGCAGCCAGGTATTGACGTGGCTCTTGATCATCGGCCGCTTGCCATCGACGCGCGCCGCCTTGCCGTGAGTGACGCGGGCGCAACGTACTTCGTGCTTGGCGGCTTCGGCGAGGAATTCCCAAAGGATTTCCCGTGCCTGTTCCACGCGCATGCCGTGCAGGTCCAGGCTGCCCTCGAACTCGATCTGTCCGGCCTTGAGCTTGCGCATCTGGCTTTCCTGGACGCCGTCGCGCGCCCAGTAGAGTTCGTCCTCGGCGCCCACATCGATGACGAACTGGTCGGACAGCCCGTCCACCTTGACCCGGTCGTTGGGCTGGATCGCGTTGTGCCGCCGGCTGGCCACTTGCAGGCGATCGGCCCGCGGTTTGCCGGTATCGGCGATGTCCACCTGAATGCGCCTGACGCCGCGCATCTGCGCGGCGAACAGGTCGGTTTCGTCGTCTTGCATGTCGTCCTCCTCGGGACGGCGCAGTCTATCAGCGGCCCTTCGCCCAGTCGCTCGTCGCGCGGGCGAACGGGCGCCAGGGTTGGAAACGCTTGCGGAGATCGGAAGGCGCCCGCGATCTCACGCCTGGCGTGACCGACGTCAGCCGCGCTTCTTCAGGAGGTGCGGGGCGATGCTCAGGTCGTTGCCGGCCTGCAGACTGCGACGGCACTTGCGCCAGAGCAGGATCGCCAGCAACAGGAGAAAAAGACCGCCGCCGAGCAGCACGCCGGCTTCGCTCGCGGTGTCGTTGAATTCGCCCAGTACCATGGGATGGCCGAGCAGGGTGGCCGCGCCGGTGAACCCCATCAGCAGGCCAACGATGCCGAACAGCAACGCGAGCAAGGCCGCGAAGCGCCACAGCCAGCGGCTGGGCTTGCGTGGCCGCAGAGTGCGGGCGTAGCTATCGGTTAACTTCATTCAGAACCCTTTCCTTTCGAATATCGGCCTATGACTCGCCTGGGGCGGTCGGGTTCCTCGGCGCGCCGCAGCGCGTCCGATTCAGACCAGGGCCTTGGCGTCGGCAACCACTGTGGCGAAGTTGTCGGCGAGGGCGGCGACTTCGACCTTGTGCAGGTCGGCGGCGGAGAGGCAGGACGCGCCCATGGGCACGTCGCGGGTTGCGCAGGCGGCGTCCACCAGGGTGCAGCGGTAACCGTAATCCTTGGCGGCACGCACCGTGGTGCTGACGCTGGAATGGGTCATGAACCCGCAGACGATCAGGTCCAGATGACCGATGGCGAGCAGGCGGTCATGCAGGTCGGTGCCGGCGAATGCGTTAGGCAGGCGTTTCTCGACCACGGTTTCACCGGCCTGCGGGGCCAGCCCGGGCAGGAAGTCGCCGCGCGGCCCCTGCGGGTCGAACAGGCCGCCGGGAATGCCTAGGTGGCGCACGTGGACGACCGGACGACCGAGCTGGCGCGCGGCGGCGAGCAGGCTGGCGATCTCCTCGACCGCCGGTTGCAGGCCGGGCAGCACCATCGCACCGCTGCGATACTCTTCCTGCGCATCGATGATCAACAGCGTGGCGTTACTCAGGGTGGCCGGTGCATAACCACGGCCGCTGAGCTGGAACAGGGTTTGCGGCATGGACATGGCGGGAATCCTCTTAATGCAACATCTGCCAATTGTCACCTGCTGGCCCGCGGAAGTGAATCGTTAAAACCCGGGTCCCCGGCCCGCGCCGTTTCAGGGCTTTTCCGCACGGTGTGTCGGCGCCGACCTTGGGCTAAACTTGCGCTCTTTTGCCTTGGAGCTCCCCGTGACCGCTTCGTCTTCCCGCCTGCGCAGCCTGCGCGATCACATCCGCTGGGCCGTCAGCCGCTTCCATGCCGAGGAGCTGTTCTTCGGCCACGGCACCGACAACGCCTGGGACGAGGCGCGCGAACTGGTCCTCGGTGCGTTGCACCTGCCCTACGAAATCGCCGACAGCTACCTCGATTGCCGGCTGGAGGATGACGAGCGCGACGCCCTGCAGGAATTGCTGCGGCGGCGCATCGAGGAGCGCGTACCGACCGCCTACCTGCTTGGCGAAGCGTGGTTCTGCGGGTTGCCGTTCCTGGTCGACGAACGTGTCCTGGTGCCGCGCTCGCCCATCGCCGAACTGATCGACGGGCATTTCACGCCCTGGCTGGCGGATGAGCCGAAACGCATCCTCGACCTCTGTACCGGTTCCGGCTGCATCGGCATCGCCTGCGCCTATGCCTTTCCAGAGGCGGAAGTGCTGCTGGCGGACCTGTCCTTCGATGCCCTGGAAGTCGCCAACCAGAACATCGAGCGGCATGACCTCGAGGCGCGCGTGCATACGGTGCAGGGCGATGGCTTCGACGGCCTGCCGGGTCAGCGTTTCGACCTGATCGTCTCCAATCCGCCCTATGTCGATGCCGAGGATTTCGCCGACATGCCGGCCGAGTACCACCACGAGCCGGCGATGGGGCTGGCCTGCGGTGATGACGGCCTGGATCTGGTGCGGCGAATGCTCGCCGAGGCGGCGGATCATCTGACCGAGCGCGGTCTGCTGATCGTCGAGGTCGGCAACAGCCAGGTGCATGTCGAGGCGCTGTATCCGGAAGTGCGCTTCACCTGGCTGGAATTCGCCCGGGGCGGCCACGGCGTATTCCTTCTCGGCGCCGCCCAGTGCCGCGAACACCAGGCCCTGTTTCGCTCGCGGGTTTCTCGCTGACGGCGCAAATGCCATCGCCGGTGGCACAACTGGCTGATTGAAAACCAAGCAAGCGCTAGGTAAGGTCGTCGCTGATCCTATTGGAGCGATGCCATGTCTGCCTGCCAGGAATACTTCGAGCCGTCCCACCAACTGGTGCGCGATTCGGTGCGGCGCTTCGTCGAAAGGGAAATCCTCCCTCAGGTCGACGCCTGGGAAGAGCAGGGCAGCTTTCCCCTGGCGCTTTATCGCCAGGCGGGTGCGGCGGGAATCCTCGGCATCGGGTATCCGGAGGCATTCGGCGGCAGCCATGAAGGCGACCTGTTCGCCAAGGTCGTCGCCAGCGAGGAGCTGATGCGCTGCGGCTCTGGCGGCCTGGTGGCCGGTCTGGGCTCGCTCGACATCGGCTTGCCGCCGGTATTGCGCTGGGCGCTTCCGGCGCTGCGCGAGCGCGTGGTTCCGACCGTTCTGGCGGGAGAAAAGGTCATCGCCCTGGCGGTCACCGAGCCTTCTGGCGGCTCCGACGTGGCCAATCTGAAGACCCGCGCTGTGCGCGAGGGCGATTTCTATCGGGTCAGCGGCAGCAAGACCTTCATCACCAGCGGCGCGCGCGCGGACTACTACACCGTGGCGGTGCGTACCGGTGACGTGGGATTTGGCGGGATAAGCCTGCTGCTGATCGAGAAGGGCACACCCGGATTCCGGGTCGGGCAGCCGCTGAAGAAGATGGGCTGGTGGGCGTCGGATACCGCCGAGTTGTTCTTCGAGGATTGCCGGGTGCCCCGGGAAAACCTCATCGGCGTGGAAAATGCCGGCTTCGCCTGCATCATGGCGAATTTCCAGTCGGAACGACTGGCGTTGGCCATCATGGCCAACATGACGTCGCAGATGGCCCTGGAGGAGGCGATGCGCTGGGCGCGCGAGCGCAGTGCCTTCGGCAAGCCGATTGGCAAGTTCCAGGTACTCAAGCACCGCCTCGCGGAAATGGCCACGCAGCTGGAGGCCTCGCGCGAGTTCACCTATCGCCAGGCGGCGAAGATGGCCGCGGGCAAGTCGGTGATCAAGGAAATCTCCATGGCCAAGAACATCGCCACCGACGCCGCCGAGCGCATCACCCATGACGCGGTGCAGATTCTGGGCGGCATGGGCTACATGCGCGAGAGCCTGGTGGAGCGGCTGTACCGGGACGTGCGGATTCTTTCGATTGGCGGCGGCTCGCGGGAGATCATGAACGAGATCATCGCCAAGCAGATGGGGCTGTAGTCGGCAGGCGGGCAAATTGCAACCCCGTCCTGGGGCATTCATGCAGTTTGAAACTCGACAATGCCGGCAGCTCGATGCAAGTCATTGTTTCGTAAGGGGGCCTCGGGTTTTATAAGGTGGCCCGGGGCTTGCTGTTGTCATGCAATTCCAGCGATCCGGATAGCCATGATGTTCAGCGCCAGCCCGCACTCCCAGGATCGGACGGCCTTCGTGCCGAACGACTCGACGATGATCCGCGACAGACTTGCGGAGATGGTTCAGGCCGAGTTGCCGAATTTCCCCGCGCCGGTGATTTCCGCCTGTATTCCCTTCGCCGCCGGCGATAACAGCTGGCCTCCGTTACCGGGCAGTGAAATGGCCACGGTGGTTGCCCGGCTGGAAGGGGTGTTCAATGCGCCAGTGGCGCAGTGGAACCGTATCCAATGGCGGAGCGAGGCCCTGCGGCCATCGGCTTTCGTGTTCTCCGAGGAAACCGTCAACGGCCTGCTCGATCTGGTGAGGACCCACGCCGGAAACGAGGAGACCTTCCTCAGTCGCTTCATTGGCGAGGACAGCCGCCAACGCTTCTGGCGCGAGGTCCGCTGCTTGCTTTCGACGGGCGATTTTTCCGGTCCCCCGGTCGTGGTCGGCGATCAGCGCAACGCCTATCTGGTGGACGGCAGCCATCGTCTGGCCGCCTATGCCTTCGTCCACGAATGCGCGGGCGTGCGGCAGGTCTTCGAGAGCGAGCACAAGGCCAGCGCGCCGTTGCTGGAGCGTCCGCTGTTCTGGATCGCCGCGCCGCTCTGAGCGACCGGCAAGGTCGGATAAATCCGTGACGCTGCCGATCTTGTCGCTCGTCCTGCTCGACCTGCGCGCGCCGATACGTGTCGCCGCCGTGACCAGACGCTGGTAGAGCGCCGGCAGCAGCCGCTGCATCCAATCCGCGGCACGGGCATCCGAACCGATGAGAATACGCCGGCGATCGCGCAGCACGCCGTCGAGGATCACCGCGGCGGCCTGCTCGGGTGTGGTTCGCAGCAACTGGTCGTGGAACTGCTGGCGCGCCTTCTCGCTGTCCTGGCCGGTGATCGCCGTCAGGCTGTCATTCATCCGCGCGGTTTTCGCGATGTTGGTGCGTATCCCGCCGGGGTGCACGCAACTGGCGGATACCCCGCAGGCCGCGAGGTCCAGCTCCTGGCGCAGGGATTCGGTGAAGCCGCGCACCGCGTACTTGCTGGCGTTGTAGGCGCTCATGCCTGGCTGGGCGAAGAGGCCGAAGACGCTGGAGACGTTGATGACATGTCCGTCCCCGGAGGCGCGCAGGTGAGGCAGGAACGCCTTGCTGCCGTGCACCACTCCCCAGAAGTTGATGCCCATGATCCATTCGTAATCGGACAGTTCGCTGCCTTCGACCGTGCCGCCGTGGGCGACCCCGGCGTTGTTGAAGATGAGGTTGATCCTGCCGTGTTCGGCCGCTACCTGGCCCGCCCAGCGCTGCATGGCGACGGCATCGCTGACGTCCACGCGGGATTCGCTCACCTGCACGCCAAGCGTGCGGGCCTGTTCGGCGGTGTGTCGCAACGAGTCCTCGTTCACGTCGCTGAGTGCCAGGTGGCAACCGCGACGTGCGAGGTCCAGGGCCAATGCCCGGCCGATGCCGGAGCCGGCGCCGGTGATGGCGGCGACCTTGTTGGCGAACGTCTTCATGCTTCGAGCTCCTATGGTTGAACGGCAGGCCGAGGCGTAAGGGCCGGCTGCGGTGTTGCGAAGCGGTAGGCGTCGGCGTCGAAGTGCCTGGTCAGTTGGCGGAAACGCCAGGTGAATCCGGGCCACACCGTGCAATTGCGACCGCTGATGGGGTGCAGATACCAGCTCTTGCAACCGCCGGCATTCCATACCGTATTGCCGAGGTTGCTCTGCAACGTTCCGTTGAATTGGCGCTGTGCCTCGGCCTTGACCTCCAGGCTCGACAGTCCGTCGCGCTGCAGGTGTTCCAGCGCGCCGAGCACGTAGCTGATCTGCGATTCGATCATGTAGACCATCGAGTTGTGGCCGAGCCCGGTGTTGGGGCCCATCAGGAAGAACAGGTTGGGAAAGCCCTCGGTGAGTGTGCCCTTGTAGGCCTCCGGGCCGAGCGGCCAGGTGTCGAGCAGGTCGACGCCGTCGCGACCGAAGATCACCCCGCGCGGCAGCGGATCGCTGGGCGTGAAACCGGTGCCGAAGATGATCGCGTCGACGGGCCGCTCCGTTCCGTCCAGGTCGACGATGCTGTTGGCGCGAATCTCGCGGATCCCGCTGGTGATCACGGCGACGTTGGGCCGGGTCAGCGCGGGGTAGTAGTCGTTGGAAATGAGCACGCGCTTGCAGCCCATCACGTAGTCCGGCGTGAGCGTGGCCCGCAGCGCCGGGTCCCGGACGTGCTTGTGAAGGTGTCGCTTGGCGATCTCCGCGGCGAACTTCATCAGCCGAGGGCTGAGGGAGAAGCCGATCACGCGGCTTTCCAGCATGCCGTAGAGCGCCCCGCGCCAGGCCTTCTGCAGCAGGGGAAAGCGTCTGAAACGCCACTGCTCGCGCGCACTGATCGCCCGATCCGGCTTGGGCATGATCCACGGCGGCGTGCGTTGGTAGAGGTCCAGGTGCGCGACCCGCGGCTGGATGTGCGGCACGAACTGGATCGCCGAGGCGCCAGTGCCGATCACCGCCACGCGCTTGCCGGCGAGATCGAAGTCGTGGTCCCACTGCTGCGAATGAAACCGGGCGCCGGAGAAGTTCTCCAGCCCGTTCAACGCCGGAATAGCGGGCGTCGACAAGCCGCCCATGCCGGAAACGACGAATTGCGCGCTGTATTGCCGGCCATGGCGATCTTCGATCCGCCAGCGCTGTTCGGGCTCGTCCCAGCTCAGGCGCGTGATTTCACACCCCAGCCGGGTTTTCTCCTGCAGGTCGTACTTCATCCAGCAGGCTTCCAGGTAGCTTCTGATTTCCGGCTGGCGGGCGAACATCCGCGTCCAGTTCGGATTCGGCTCGAAGGAAAACGAGTAGAGGTGGGATTGCACGTCGCAGGCGCAACCGGGGTAGTTGTTGACTCGCCAGGTCCCGCCGACGCCCTGGTCCTTTTCGAACAGCAGGAAGTCCTCTTCGCCGCGTTGTTTCAGGCGCATCGCCATGCCAAGGCCGGAAAACCCGGTGCCGATGATGGCGATCTTGCAGCGCGTGACGGGAGTTGTAGCCGAGGGGAGTGTCATGGCGAAAATCCTCTTGTAGTTCGCCGCGATTGAAAGCGACTCCCACGAAAGGTAGACAACTGTATACCTATCGCGCAACCTAACCTCCGTTGAGTGTGCGGCGCGAGGTAAACGATGGTTCGGCTTCAGCAGGAAAGGGCAGCGGGGAAGCAACAGTTGATGCAGGCGGCGTTACGCCTAGTGGCGGGGTCGCGCAGCCTGGGCAGCCTGAGTTTGCGGGAACTCGCGCGCGAAGCGGGGCTCAATCCAAATACCTTCTATCGGCATTTCGACAGTCTCGATGCACTGGGACTGGCGCTGGTCCAGGACCTCTCCGAGCAGTTGCGCCAGCCGCTGCGCGAATTGCGTCGGGAGGCGGCGCAGCGCGCGCAAGCGAACGGACCAATAGGGCCGATGGTGCTGGGAGTCGACCTGGGGCGCAGTCGCCTGGTATGCCGCGAAACGGTTCGCCTGTACTTCCGTTTCGTCGAGCAGAATCCCAGCGGTTTCATCGTGGGTGTCCGCGAGTTGCACGGTGCTTCCCCGGTCTTGCGCGCCGCGTTGCGCGAGGTGATGGAGGCGTTCGCCCGTGACATGGCCGAGGATATGCTGGAGCTCGGACTTCTCGGTGGGCTCGAGGGGGAAACGCTGCTGCGACTGTCCTCGCTGGTCAGTCGCCACCTGTTCCAGTCGTCACTGGACTATCTGGAGCAGGTGGATCGGCGCGCCTCGCTGAGTGCCCAGGCGGAAGAGATGATCATCGATCTGTTCATCGGCGCGAGCCTGCTCGATAGCCTGGAGCGGCGCGGCTGAACCGCGACTCAGCGTTCGTCGAGGGCGAAGGCGGTGAGGGTGAAGGTGGAAATACCGGTGTCGCTCAGCTTGGTCGAGCCGCCCAGTTCCGGAAGGTCGATGATCGCGGCGGCTTCGTAGACGCTGGCGCCCATGCGCTTGACCAGGTTGGCGGCGGCGATCAGCGTCCCGCCGGTGGCGATCAAGTCATCCATCAGCAACACGGAGTCGCCCTCGCACAGGCTGTCGCGCTGCACTTCGATGACCGAATCGCCGTACTCGGTGGAATAGGTTTCCACCAGCAGATCGGCCGGCAACTTGCCCTTCTTGCGGAACAGGATCAGCGGCTTGTTCAGCTCGTAGGCGATGATGGGACCGAGCAGGAAGCCGCGGGCATCGAGGGCGCCGACGTGACTGAATTCTGCTTCCACATAGCGCTGGATGAAGCTGTCCACAACCATCCGCAATGCGCGCGGCGACTGGAACAGCGGCGTGATATCACGAAACACCACGCCCGGCTTGGGGAAGTCCACGACCGGACGGATAACGGATTTGATGGCGAATTCGTCGAAGATCATCGAGGAACCTGTGGCTTGAGTGGGAACTGGCGCCATGGCGCGCCAAGATAAACGCGCCTGGGCAAGGAGCCGCAGGCGCGTCGTTTGAATCAGATCGGAGGGGAGAATCAGCCCTCCAGATTGCCTCCGGCCAGGGCACACAGCTCGATCGGGTCGAGGATGTGAACTTCCTTGCCCTCAGCCGCCAGCAGACCGTTCTGCTGGAAGCGGGTGAACACGCGGGAGACGGTTTCGACCGCGAGGCCAAGGTAGTTGCCGATCTCGTTGCGCGACATCGACAGACGGAACTGGCTGGCGGAAAAGCCGCGGGCGCGGAAGCGCGCGGACAGGTTGACCAGGAAGGTGGCGATGCGCTCGTCGGCCGTCTTCTTCGACAGCAACAGCATCATCTGCTGGTCGTCGCGGATCTCGCGGCTCATCACGCGCATCAACTGGCGACGCAACTGCGGCAGCTGTACCGCCAGCTCGTCAAGGCGCTCGAAGGGGATCTCGCAGACCGAGGTGGTTTCCAGCGCCTGCGCGGAGACCGGATAGAGCTCCGTATCCATGCCGGAAAGGCCGACCAGCTCGCTGGGCAGGTGGAAGCCGGTAATCTGTTCTTCGCCGTCGTCGGTCACGCTGAAGGTTTTCAACGCCCCGGAGCGCACCGCGAACACGGAGCCGAAGACATCTCCCTGGCGGAACAGGAATTCCCCCTTCTTGAGCGGACGGCCACGCTTGACGATTTCGTCGAGCGCGTCCATGTCTTCCATATTCAGCGATAGCGGCAAGCACAGCGGAGCCAGGCTGCAATCCTTGCAGTGAGCCTGATGTTGTCCACGAACCTTGATCGACTCGGACATGAGGGGGTACCTGGTCTGACGAATTCAGCGGCAAGGTTACTCCAGCCGGGGAACAAGGGCCAGTCGACAGATGTCCGCCCCGGTTACAAGGGCGGCGGAGCAAGGGGAGCAGTGAGGTGTGGCGTGCCGAACGAGCCTCTGCGATGCCGCAGAGGCATGCGCCTTCAGATGACCCGCGAGTAGCGCTGGGTGTTCTGCTGTGCGAGGTAATGATCGAACAGCATACAGACGGAACGTACCAGCAGGCGGCCCGAGGGACGAACCTCGATGCGTTCCTCCGTCAGGTCGATCAGCCCGTCGCGTGCCATCTGCTGCAGCTGCGGCCAGACTTCGGAAAAGTAGTTGCGGAAATCGATCGAGTAGGCCCGTTCGATGTCGGCGAAATCCAGCTGGAACTCGCAGATCAGTTGCTGGATGACCGCCCGGCGGACCCGGTCATCCTCGTTGCACTGCAGCCCGCGTAGTGTCGCCAGCTGGTTGCTGTCCAGGCTCTGCTGGTAGTTGTTCAGATCGCTGCTGTTTTGGCTGTAAAGATCGCCGATCTGGCTGATGGCCGAGACGCCAAGGCCGATCAGATCGCAGTGACCATGAGTGGTGTAGCCCTGGAAGTTGCGCTGCAGAGTGCCATCTTCCTGGGCGATGGCCAGCTCGTCGTCCGGCAGGGCGAAGTGGTCCATGCCGATGTAGCGATAACCTGCCGCGGTCAACTGGTCGATGCTGGTCTGCAGCATTTCCAGTTTTTTCGCCGGGCTCGGCAGCTCGGCAGCGTTGATCCGCCGCTGCGGCATGAAGCGTTCCGGCAGGTGTGCGTAGTTGAACACCGACAGGCGATCCGGCTGCAGGGCGATGACTTCCTCGACTGTACGGGCGAAGCGTTCCGGGTCCTGCTTGGGCAGGCCGTAGATCAGGTCGATGTTTACCGAGCGGAACTGCAGGGTATGTGCGGCATCGACGATGGCGCGCGTTTCTTCGAGGCTCTGCAGACGGTTCACCGCGCGCTGTACGTCGGGATCGAGATCCTGAACACCCAGGCTCACGCGGTTGAAGCCGAGCTCGCGGAGCAGACCCATGGTCGACCAGTCGGCTTCGCGCGGGTCGATCTCGATACCGTAGTCGCCTGAGTCGTCATCCAGCAGATTGAAGTGTTTGCGCAGATGGCCCATGAGCCGACGCAGTTCGTCGTGGCTAAGGAACGTCGGGGTACCACCGCCGAAGTGCAGTTGCTCCACGGTCTGGTGCGGGTCGAGATGGCAGGCGATCAGTTCGATCTCTTTTTCCAGCCGCTCGAGATAAGGCAGGGCGCGACCGCGGTCTTTGGTGACCACCTTGTTGCAGGCGCAGTAGTAGCAAATGTTGGCGCAGAACGGCACGTGGATGTAAAGCGACAGCGGGCGCATGGCTTTGCGGCTGTCGCGAAGCGCATGAAGCAGATCGAACGAACCGACGCCGTTGTTGAACTGCACTGCCGTTGGGTAGGAGGTGTAGCGTGGTCCGGCCATATCGTAGCGGCGGATCAGATTGGTGTCCCAGCAGATGGAGTTGTGCATTGCGGCGGTACCGTAGCATTCAGGTCGGGCAAGTCTAGGAGGCGCGGCCGTGGGCCTCCTTGACCTGCATCAACCAGCTCTGGCAGAGGGCTTTTCGTACGTCCCGAGCGGTCGGTGACGAGGTCTTTCGGTCCGGATTCGCTATCGATACAGGGATGAGCTGCCTCGCATTCAGGGCGCGCGGTGGTGCCGCTGCCACGGCTGACACATGGTGCCCAAAGCTGCGTCAATGCTGGCTTGAAGTGTGCCCAGCGTGCCCCATCAGCAGGGCCTGGTGTGGGCCGGGCAGAGTCCAGATACCGAAGAGGATGACCAAGAGCCCTCCGGCGATGCGCACGCCGCGCTTTCGCAGCAGGGCGGTCAGGCGCTCGGCTGCGAGGCCGGTGGCGAGCAGCACGGGCCAGGTGCCAAGTCCGAAGACCAGCATCAACAGCGCGCTATGCAGCGCGTTGCCCTGGCTGGCCGACCACAGCAGTGTGCTATAGACGAGCCCGCAGGGCAGCCAGCCCCACAACGCGCCGAACAGTAGCGCGCGTGGCAGGCTGTTGACGGGCAAAAGGCGTTTGCTCAGCGGCTGGAGGTAGCGCCAGAGCCGGCCGCCAAGCCCCTCGATGCGGACGAGGCCGCTCCACCAGCCGGCCAGATACAGCCCCATGACGATCAGCAACAGGCCCGCCGCGATGCGCATGCCCAGGGCCACCGGACTTTTCGCGACTGCCCAGCCGGCGCTGCCGATCAGCAGTCCGGCGCTGGCGTAGCTGAGTATCCGTCCGAGGTTGTAGCCAATCAGCAGCTGTAGCCGGCGTCCACGCTGCTCGGGTGGGGTGGCCATGGTCAGCGCTCCCATGAGTCCGCCGCACATGCCCAGGCAGTGACCGCCCCCCAGCAGGCCGAGGATGAACGCGGAGACCATCAGTGGCAGCAACTCAGTCAAGCGGGCGTTCCTTGGCAGGACGTCCTTCGGCTTCGTCGATGCCCGCCTGGTGGCGTGGGTCTTCGTCGTCAAAAAGAATGCTGTGGGCCGGGCTTTCCATATCGTCGTACTGGCCCGAATCGACGGCCCAGAAGAACAGCCAGATGGCGAGGCCGACGACTATCACGGCGATTGGGATCATTACATACAGCGCGGTCATGGATGCTCCATTTGGACGGTCTCAGGCCGGGCGGGCAGGGGCGCCATGGGTCGGACGTCGTCGCTCGCCAGGGACAGGCGCAACGCATTCAGTACCACCAGCAGCGAACTAAGCGACATGCCCAACGCCGCCCACAGCGGAGTCACCCAGCCAACCGCCGCGAAGGGCAGGACGCAGCCATTGTACAAGCACGCCCAACCGAGGTTTTCGATGATGATGCGTCGAGTGCGCCGGGCGATACGGAACGCCTGAACCAGGCTGTCGAGGCGATTGGAGAGAAGCACGGCGTCGGCGCTGGTCTTTGCCAGGTCAGTCGCCGAGCCCATGGCGACGCTGATGTCCGCGGCGGCGAGCACCGGTACGTCGTTGATCCCGTCACCGAGCATCAGTACATGCCTTCCGCTGTCGCGCAGCTCGCGAAGAACGGTCAACTTGGCTTCGGGGGTAAGTCCTCCGCGGGCGTCATCTATGCCGAGTTGTGCGGCGATCTCGCCCACCATCGGCGAGCTGTCGCCGGAAAGCAGCAGTACCTTCCAGTTGCGCGCGCGGCAGGCGTCGACGAGCGCGGGAGCATCCGCGCGCAGACGGTCGTTCAACACC
The DNA here is from genome assembly GCF_002364635.1 of Pseudomonas sp. UBA3153. Taxonomy (NCBI): domain Bacteria; kingdom Pseudomonadati; phylum Pseudomonadota; class Gammaproteobacteria; order Pseudomonadales; family Pseudomonadaceae; genus Pseudomonas; species Pseudomonas sp. UBA3153. The sequence continues at coordinate 94,141 of NZ_DEYR01000032.1, read as the reverse complement.
AGCCAGGCGAGCGGCCCCAGGTTGTCACCCAACAACAACCATTGGCCCTGATCACCCGGTATCTCGGGAGCCGGCCCGGCCGCGAGCGAGGCGACGAAGGCGGGCTGACCGATGCGTAGCTGGCGGCCCTCGACCCAGCCTTCGAGCCCAAGCCCCGGGGCGCTTTCGACCCGTTCGGCGACCTGGGGGGTGCGGCCGAACGCCTTGGCGATCGGGTGTTCGGAGCGGTTCTCCAGCGCGGCGGCGAGGGCCAGGCAGGTGTCGGCATCGAGATCACGCAGCGGGTGAATCCCGCCGAGGGTCAGCCGACCTTCGGTGAGCGTTCCCGTCTTGTCGAAGATGACCGTATCGATGCGGTTCAGGCCTTCGAGGAAGTGCCCACGGGTTAGCAGCAGGCCGAGCTTGTGAAGGCTTCCGGTGGCCGTGGTCAGCGCAGTAGGCGTTGCCAGCGACAGAGCACAGGGGCAGGTGGCGACCAGCAGTGCGAGGACGATCCAGAAGGCACGTTGGTGATCGATCTGCCACCAGTAGAGGCCGACTGCGGCCGTGATGGCCAGCACTATCAGGAGGAACCACTGAGCCACACGATCGGCCAGTTCCGCGAGCCGTGGTTTATCCGCCTGGGCACGCTCCAGCAGGCGGACGATCGCCGAAAGACGGGTATCGTCGCCCAAGGCCTGAACCTCGACCTTCAGGGGGCCTTCGACGTTGAGCGTGCCTGCGGTAACGCTGTCGCCCTGGGCGCGTGCAAGGGGAAGGTACTCGCCTGTCAGCAGCGATTCGTCGATGCTCGACTGACCCTCGAGAATGCGCCCGTCGGCAGGCAGCAGCGAGCCGGGCGGCACCAGCACCCGATCGCCGATCATCAACTCGCTGAGCAGAATGCGCTCGCTCTGGCCCACCGAATCCAGTCGCAGGCAGGAGGCCGGCAGCAAGTTGACCAGTTGCGCGGTGGCGGCGGCGGTGCGTTCGCGGGCGCGGCGTTCGAGATAGCGGCCGGAGAGAAGGAACAGGGCGAACATGCCGACGGCATCGAAGTACAGCTCACCAACGCCTGTCACCGTCGACCAGATGCCGGCGAGGTAGGCGCCACCGATCGCCAGCGACACCGAGACGTCCATCGTCAGGTGACGGGTGCGCAGGTCGCGTAGTGCGCCGCGGAAAAACGAGCCGCAGCAGTAGAAGACGATCGGTGTGGTGAGGAACAGGCTGACCCAGCGCAGGATCGTGTCCAGCTCCGGCGATAGATCGAGGTTGAACTCGGGCCATGTAGCCATGGCCGCCATCATCACCTGCATCCACAGCAGCCCGGCCAGTCCCAGCTGCCGCAGCGCACGGCGGTTTTCCTGATTGAGCCGCTCGGCGGCTGCGTCGGCCTGATACGGGTAGCCGGCATAGCCAATCCGACGCAACTCGTGAAGCAACTGGCTCAGTGGAGTTCGGGCATCGTCCCAGCTCACTTGTAGCCGCTGGTTGGACAGATTGAGATGCACCTCGGCGATGCCATCGACACCGCGCAGATGCTTTTCGATCAGCCAGCCGCAGGCCGCGCAACTTATCCCTTCGATCATCAGGCTGGTGCTGGCGAGATCATTCTCGTGGCGCACGAACGGCTGCTGTATGTCGCTGCGGTCGTACAGCGCGAGTTCATCGGTGAGGGCGCGGGGCAGGGCTTCCGGGTTCGCCGAGGTTTCGCTTCGGTGCTTGTAGTAGCTCTCCAGTCCGCCAGCGATGATCGCTTCGGCGACCGCCTGGCAACCTGGACAGCACAAGGCCCGCGTCTCGCCCAGCACGCGGGCCTGGAAGCGGTCGCCGGTGGTGACCGGCAGGCCGCAGTGATAGCAGGATACGGGCGTACTGCTCATGCGGCGGCTCAGTCGCCGAGCAGGATTTGCCGACCGGGAGCGACTTCCTCTTCTTCGAACAGGCGCCAGTCCTTGCCGCCCTCCGTGCCAAGCAGCTCAACGAAGCGACGGCCTTCGATCGGCTCCTGGGTTTGCCCCTGATAGACACCGTCGCCCTGCGGTTGCAGCACTATTCGCCGATCTTTTTCCGGCTGGGTGGGCGAGATCAGGTTGAGCACGATCTGCTGCGGCTGGCTGATGCCGTTAAGATGGATTTCAGCGACGCCGGTGTTTTCGTCCATCACCAGCTCTGCACTCATCTTCAACTGGCGCGCGAGCACCTCACGGTCCAGCGATGTATTGATGCCTTTGCCTGCGTCGTAATAGTTGTCCACCACGAGACTGTCGGAGTTGCGGATTGCGATCGTCAGCAGGGACAGCCCAAGAACCACGGAAAATGCCAGCAACGCGATGACGAACCACGCCCAAGGTTGCTTGTACCAACTGCTTACTACTTCGGCTTGCATAAGAATCCTTGGTTAGCGAATGCTTGGGCCGATGAATCGGCTGTCGGCTTCGTTTTCGAGGGTGGAGTCATCGGCGGATCTGATGCGGAACATGACCTTGTTGGTGCTCGATGGCAGTTTCTCTGGGTCGACGGAAAGTTCGACGGGGATCGAGAGGACCTCGCCTGCCGCGACTCGGACCTCCGCCTTGCCCTGATACTGCAGGCCTTCGATACCGTCCGCTTCGATCACCAGGGTCACGTCATGCTGGGCCTTGTTCATCAGTTTCAGCGTGTAGACGTTCTCGATCCTGCCTTCCTCGTTCTCGCGGTACAACACACGATCCTTGAGCACATCGATCTGAACCAGCGGGCGCGCCGAGATCGCATAGGCGAACAAAACGATCATCGCCACCAGCGCGACCGCATAGCCGACAAGGCGAGGGCGCAGCAGGTTGGTCTTCTGTCCGGAAAGGTTGTGCTCGGTGGTATAGCTGATCAGCCCGCGCGGGTAGTTCATCTTGTCCATGATGGTGTCGCAGGCATCGATGCAGGCGGCGCAGCCGATGCATTCGATCTGCAAACCGTCACGGATGTCGATGCCGGTGGGGCACACCTGGACGCACATGGTGCAGTCGATGCAATCGCCCAGGCCCTGGGCCTTGTAGTCGACGCTTTTCTTGCGCGGCCCACGTGTTTCGCCGCGGCGTGGGTCGTAGGACACGATCAGGGTGTCCTTGTCGAACATCACGCTCTGGAAGCGCGCATAGGGGCACATGTAGACGCAGACCTGCTCACGCAGATAGCCGGCATTCCCATAAGTCGCCAGGGTAAAGAAGCCAACCCAGAACAGCGCCCAGCCATCTATGTTGAATGCGAGCAGGTCAGGCACGAGGTCGCGTATCGGTGTGAAGTAACCGACGAAGGTGATGGCGGTGATCAGCGAGACACCAATCCAAATGCTGTGCTTGGCCAGCTTGCGGAAGAACTTGTTGGCACTCATCGGCGCCTTATCCAGTTTCATGCGCTGGTTGCGGTCGCCTTCACTGACCTTTTCCGCCCACATGAATATCCAGGTCCAAACGCTCTGTGGGCAGGTGTACCCGCACCATACGCGCCCGGCGAACACCGTGATAAAGAACAGGCCGAAGGCGCAGATGATCAGCAGCCAGGAGAGTAGAACGAAGTCCTGTGGCCAGAAAGTGGCGCCGAAGATGTAGAACTTGCGCTCCGGCAGGTTCCACCAGACCGCCTGATGGCCGCCCCAGTTGATCCACGCAGTACCGAAGTAGAGAAGGAAGAGCAGTGCGCCGCCTACACGGCGAAGGTTGCGAAACAACCCGGTGAAGGCTCGGGTGTAGATTTTTTCACGCTTGGCGTAAAGGTCGACGTTGTCGACGGCTTTGACCGGTGGGGTGACATCTCGAACGGGGATCTGCTCAGTCATACTCATACCACGGCTTTAAGGATGCCCAGACCGGTACATGCCGGTCTGGGTCAGTTTTCCTGCCGCGTATGTCATGCGTGGCCCTGTCGATGTCCGGCAGGATCGCGCCTGAGCGTTACTTCTCCGCGCCAGCAGGTTGTTGCGAAAGGCTGTAAACGTAGGCGGCCAGAAGGTGCACTTTGTCGTTGCCGAGGTGCTCTTCCTGAGCGGGCATGCGGCCGTTACGGCCATAGCGCAGAGTCTGTTGAACCTGATTGAAGCTTGAGCCGTACAGCCAAATCTTGTCACTGAGATTCGGGGCGCCCAAGGCTTGGGTGCCTTTCCCTTCAGGTCCATGACAGGCTACACAGTTGGCTTTGAATATCTCTTGACCTGCGGCAAGGTCGATTCCGTCCGGATTTTTTAACCCGGAAAGACTACGCACGTAACCCGCCACGTTCTTGATTCCGTCCTCACCGATGACTGCCAGCCACGCCGGCATGGCGCCCTGGCGACCCTTGAGAATGGTGGTCTTGATCGTGGCCGCTTCGCCGCCATATAGCCAGTCGTTATCGGTCAGATTCGGGAAGCCATAAGCTCCCTTCGCATCAGAACCATGGCAGACCGAGCAGTTGGAGGCAAACAGGCGCCCGCCCATTTTCAATGCCTGAGGGTCCTTGGCGACTTCCTCTACCGGCATCGCCGCGTACTTCGCATACAACGGGCCGTACTGTTGATCGGCGCGGTCCATCTCCTTTTCCCACTGATGCACGCCCGTCCAACCGGCTTGGCCATTTTCAAACGGCTTGCCTTCCTTTACCTCGCTATAACCCGGCAGAAGGCCTTTCCAGTTGCCCATCCCGGGATAAAGCACCAGGTAGCCGATGGCGAAAATGATCGTGCCGAGGAACAGCATGAACCACCATTTGGGCAGCGGGTTGTCATATTCCTCGATTCCATCGAACGCGTGGCCCACGGTGTCTTCTGTCGCCTCGGGGCGTTGGCCCTTGCGCGTCGCGAAGATCAGCCACAGCAGGGCCAGTATCGTCCCACTGGTCAGCAGAGTGATGTACCAACTCCAGAAAGTGGTCATTCGCTTTTACTCCTAGAAGCTTGCTCGTCGCGCTCTGCGGACGGGATCTGTTCATCGGCGAAAGGCAGGTTGGCAGCTTCGTCGAAGCTTCTTTTGCGTTTGCTGCTGTAGGCCCAGATCACCAGACCGACAAAGGCGACGAACACCAGCAGGGTGCCCAGCCCACGAATAGTCCCTATGTCCATCATGCGTTACCGTTTGTTCTTGATTGAGGTGCCCAAGGACTGCAGGAACGCGACGAGCGCGTCCATTTCAGTCTTGCCTTTAACGGCATCCCTGGCTCCAGCGATATCTTCGTTGGTGTAGGGTACGCCCAGGGTGCGCATGGCCTCCAGCTTGCGGGCAGTGTCCTTTCCATCCAGGCGATTTTCGACCAGCCACGGATAAGCCGGCATCTTCGACTCGGGAACGACGTTGCGGGGGTTGTAGAGGTGCGCACGTTGCCAGTCGTCCGAGTATCGTCCGCCTACCCGCGCGAGATCCGGGCCAGTACGCTTGGAGCCCCAGAGGAAGGGGTGATCCCATACGCTTTCGCCTGCTACCGAATAGTGACCGTAGCGCTCCGTTTCGGCGCGGAATGGGCGAACCATCTGCGAGTGGCAGCCCACGCAGCCTTCGCGTATGTAGATATCGCGGCCTTCAAGCTGGAGGGCGGTACGTGGCTGCATGCCCTCGACGGGCGTGTTGGTCTCGGCCTGGAAAAACAGCGGAACGATCTGAACGAGACCGCCGATACTCACCGCCAAGACCATGAACAGCGCCAGCAAACCGACGTTCTTCTCGACTATTTCGTGTTGCTTCATTTTACGTCGGCTCCTTAGGCGATCTGAGCGGCAGCTTCATATTCGGCCGGCTTGGCTGAGCGCACAGTGCGCCATGTGTTGTATGCCATCAGCAACATGCCGCTGAGGAAGAACGCGCCACCAATCATGCGAACCAGATAACCTGGATGGCTGGCTTCCAGTGCCTCGACGAAGGAGTAGGTGAGAGTGCCGTCTTCGTTGATTGCACGCCACATCAAGCCTTGGGTGATGCCGTTAACCCACATCGATGCGATATAGAGCACTGTGCCGATCGTAGCGAGCCAGAAGTGCGCATTGATCAATCCCACGCTGTGCATTTGCTGACGAGCAAAGACCTTAGGGATCAGGTGGTACAGCGAGCCGATTGAGATCATCGCCACCCAGCCGAGCGCGCCGGCGTGCACGTGGCCAATTGTCCAATCGGTGTAGTGGGAGAGAGCGTTGACGGTCTTGATCGCCATCATCGGGCCTTCGAAGGTCGACATGCCGTAGAAGGCAAGCGATACGACCAGGAAGCGCAGGATCGGGTCGGTACGCAGTTTGTGCCAGGCACCAGACAGCGTCATCATTCCGTTGATCATGCCGCCCCAGCTCGGCGCCAGGAGAATGATCGACATCGCCATGCCCAGGCTCTGTGCCCAGTCCGGCAGCGCGGTGTAGTGCAAGTGGTGAGGACCTGCCCAAATATAGACAGAGATCAATGCCCAGAAGTGCACGATTGAGAGACGATAGGAATAGATAGGGCGCTCGGCTTGTTTGGGAACAAAGTAATACATCATTCCCAAAAAGCCCGCAGTCAGAAAGAAACCGACCGCGTTATGGCCATACCACCATTGGATCATTGCATCGGTGGCACCCGAGTAAAGGGAGTAAGACTTGAAGGCACCTACAGGCAGTTCCATGTTGTTCACGACGTGGAGCAGCGCGACCGTTAAAATGAATCCGCCGTAAAACCAGTTTCCAACATAAATATGTTTGGTCTTACGTTTGACTATCGTGCCGAAAAAAGTAATCGCGTAACTGACCCATACAATGGTGATCAGTATGTCGATGGGCCATTCAAGCTCGGCGTACTCCTTCGAAGAAGTGTAACCCAGCGGCAGGGTTATCACTGCTAGTACTATTACCGCCTGCCATCCCCAAAATGTGAACGCAGCCAGGCCGTCAGAGATAAGGCGCGTTTGCGATGTCCGCTGCACGACATAATATGACGTAGCAAAGAGCGCACATCCTCCGAAAGCGAAAATTACCGCGTTCGTATGAAGCGGTCGCAGGCGGCCAAAACTGGCCCATGGCGTGTCGAAATTAAGCTCCGGCCACACTAGCTGCGCAGCAATCAAGACACCAAGTCCCATTCCAACGACCCCCCAGATCACCGTCATAATGGCGAACTGGCGGACCACCTTGTAGTTATAAGCAGTTTGATGGATTGCTGTGCTCATGCTAAGGGTTCCACGGTTAATGGAGGAATCAAAGGGGCAAAAAAGCGGCGGCAGTATGTAGAAAGCCCCTAGCCAATGCAATGATGTTGCCGGCAACCTGATCTATCGCTAGGCGTTGTGTTAGCCGACTATCTGCTCTTTAGTAAGGGTAGGCTCGTGGGTATAGCCCATGAGTTCCGGGCGCAGCCGGCGCCGCAAGAGCCTTAGCTTAGCGGATGGCTTTGGGGGAGGAGGGGCGAGAGTAGATGGGTAGTGCGACGCTTGGTCGCATATTGGTTTTGTGAAAGAAAAATGGCGGCGCTTCCGCGCCGCCATCAGCCCGGGCTTATTTACCTGCTACGTGTTCAGGCTGCTGTTGCGAAAGGCTGTACACGTAAGCGGCAAGCAGATGAACCTTATCGTTACCAAGGTGATCTGATTGGGCCGGCATTTGGCCGTTACGGCCGTAGCGCACTGTCTGCTGTATTTGAGCGAGGCTGGAGCCATAGATCCAACCAGCAGGGTGTGTCAGGTCAGGTGCGCCCATCATAGGTGTCCCCTGGCCCATTGCCCCGTGGCAAGCTGCACAGTTCCCATTGAAAACCTGCTGGCCTGCCGCTATGTCAACCTGGACGCCTTCCGGCAGCTTTTGTCCGGCAAGCTCTTGCCGAACGTAGGCCGCCACGTTCTTCACGCCATCTTCGCCGAGGATCTCGCCCCATGCTGGCATGGCGGCGATGCGACCTTGCAGGATGCTGGTCTTGATGGTGTCGGGATCTCCGCCCCAGCGCCAGTTGCTATCGGTGAGATTGGGAAAGCCAACCGCGCCTTTGGCATCCGATCCGTGGCAAACCGAACAGTAGGTTGCAAAGAGACGTCCACCCATTTTCAGAGCATGCTCATCCTTAGCAACATCGGCGATGCTCATCGATGCGTACTTGGCAAAGATTGGGCCGTACTCGGCATTCGCTCTGTCAACTTCACGCTGCCATTGCTTGTCTTGAGTCCAGCCGCCTTCATAACCCGGGAGTACACCTTTCCAGTTGCCAAGGCCCGGATAAAGTGCCAAGTAAACAATTGCAAAGACGATGGTCCCAACGAAAAGCAGGAACCACCATTTCGGCAGCGGATTGTCATACTCCTCGATGCCATCGAAGGAGTGCCCCAGCGTCTGATCGGTACTGCCTTTTTGTTCGCCCTTGCGAGTGGCGAAAACCAACCAGAGCAGCGCCACTAACGTGCCGATGGTCAGGAGGGTTATGTACCAACTCCAGAAAGAAGTCATTCGTTGTTACTCCTAGAATCTTGCTGGTCGTACGCTTTGGTTTTGGGCTCATCAGCGAAAGGCAAATTGGCGGCTTCATCGAAGCTTTGCTTACGCCGACTGCTGTAGGCCCAAAGCACGACGCCGACGATAGCTACAAACACCAACACCGTGCCCAGCCCGCGTAGAGTCCCGATATCCATAGCGTTACCGTTTATTCTTCAGTGAGGTTCCCAGAACCTGCAGATAGGCGACCAACGCGTCCATCTCGGTTTTTCCTTTGACGGAATCGGCAGCGGCGCCGATGTCGTCATCGGTGTAAGGAACACCCAGGGTTTTCATGGCCTTTAGTTTCGCTGCGGTATCTTTGCCGTCGAGACGGTTTTCGACCAGCCAGGGATATGCAGGCATCTTCGATTCGGGGACGACGTTGCGCGGGTTGTACAGGTGCGCACGGTGCCAATCGTCAGAGTAGCGAGCGCCGACACGAGCCAGGTCCGGGCCGGTACGCTTGGAGCCCCAGAGGAAGGGGTGATCCCATACGCTTTCACCGGCGACCGAGTAGTGGCCGTAGCGCTCAGTTTCGGCGCGGAACGGACGGACCATCTGCGAATGGCAACCTACGCAGCCTTCACGAATATAGATGTCGCGGCCTTCCAGCTGCAGTGCGGTATATGGCTTGAGGCCCTCGACCGGCTGCGTAGTTTCCTGCTGAAAGAACAGTGGCACGATCTGAACCAGGCCGCCGATGCTTACTGCCAGAACCATGAACAGGGCGAGCAAGCCGACGTTTTTCTCAAGAATTTCATGCTTTTTCATCGCGAGCTCTCCTTAGGCCATCTTCGCCGAAGCTTCGATCTGCGCCGGCTCGGCGTCACGCACGGTGCGCCAGGTGTTGTAGGCCATCAGCAGCATGCCGCTGAAGAAGATCGCGCCACCGATAACGCGGACTACGAAGCCTGGGTGGCTCGCTACCAGCGTTTCAGCAAAGGAGTAGGTCAGAGTTCCGTCTTCGTTTACTGCGCGCCACATCAGGCCCTGGGCGATACCGTTTACCCACATGGAGGCGATGTAGAGTACGGTGCCGATGGTTGCGAGCCAGAAGTGACCGTTGATCAAGCCGACGCTGTGCATCTGCTCGCGGCCAAAGATCTTCGGAATCATGTGGTAGAGCGAACCGATGGAGACCATCGCTACCCAGCCAAGAGCGCCAGCGTGTACGTGACCGATCGTCCAGTCGGTGTAGTGAGAGAGCGCGTTGACGGTCTTGATTGCCATCATCGGGCCTTCGAAGGTCGACATGCCGTAGAAGGCAAGCGATACGACCAGGAAGCGCAGGATCGGGTCGGTACGCAGTTTGTGCCAGGCACCAGAGAGCGTCATCATCCCGTTGATCATGCCGCCCCAGCTCGGAGCCAGAAGAATCAGCGACATAACCATGCCCAGGCTTTGGGCCCAGTCCGGAAGCGCGGTGTAGTGCAGGTGGTGAGGACCTGCCCAGATGTAAACGGCGATCAGTGCCCAGAAGTGCACGATCGAGAGGCGGTAGGAGTAAACCGGGCGACCGGCTTGCTTCGGTACGAAGTAGTACATCATCCCGAGGAAGCCTGCAGTGAGGAAGAAGCCTACTGCGTTGTGGCCATACCACCACTGGATCATTGCATCGGTCGCACCCGAGTAAAGCGAGTAGGACTTGGTGAAGGTAACCGGGATTTCCAGGTTGTTCACCACATGCAGCAGGGCGACGGTCAGGATGAACGCCCCAAAGAACCAGTTACCCACGTAGATGTGGGTGGTTTTTCGGGTGATCAGGGTGCCAAAGAAGACGATTGCGTAGCTTACCCACACCACCGTAATCAACAGGTCGATGGGCCATTCCAGCTCGGCGTATTCTTTTGAGGTCGTGTAACCCAGCGGCAGAGTTACCGCTGCGAGCACGATCACCAATTGCCAGCCCCAGAATGTGAAAGCCGCCAGCTTCGGTGCGAAGAGGCGCGTCTGGCAGGTGCGTTGCACTGCGTAGTAGGTGGTGGAAAACAATGCGCAACCGCCGAAAGCGAAGATCACCGCATTGGTATGCAGTGGTCGCAAACGACCGAAGCTGGTCCAGGGAAGATTAAGGTTAAGTTCCGGCCAGGCCAATTGGGCGGCGATGAATACGCCGAGCCCCATCCCGACGATTCCCCAAACCACCGTCATAATGGCGAATTGGCGGACCACCTTGTAGTTGTAGGCGGTACTGGTTGCTGTGTTCATGTATGGGCTTCCATCCACGGTTTTGGGCAGATTTCTAGTAAAGCGGGGCAAGGATGGTGAAAGGGGGCGGGAGGGGTATTGATACGGATCAACGTCTTCAGGACGGTGCTTCTGAGCCTTGGATTTGGACGCTTCCGAGCGCCTCGTCGCATGCGACGTTGCTGCTCGCCCATGGGGCGGGAGCGCCGATGGACAGCCCGTTCATGGAGTCGATGGCGCAGCACTTAGCGGTGCGGGGTGTGGCGGTTGTGCGGTTCGAGTTTCCGTACATGGCTGCACGACGCCAGGACGGGATCAGGCGTCCCCCCAATCCACAGGCACAGCTGCTTGATTCGTGGCGCCAGGTCTATGCCAGTGTGCGACGCCAGGTCACAGGTGTGTTGGCAATAGGTGGCAAGTCCATGGGGGGACGCATGGCGAGCATGCTGGCGGACGAGCTGGGCGCGGACGCGCTGATCTGTCTGGGCTATCCATTCCATGCGCCAGGCAAGCAGGACAAACCGCGTGTTGCGCATCTGGAGGAGCTTCGAACGCCGGCCCTGATCGTGCAGGGGACGCGCGATCGCATGGGCGCGGTGGCGGAGGTCGAAGGCTATGCGTTGGCGCCGGGTGTCGAGGTGCTCTGGCTGGAGTCCGGTGATCACGATCTCAAGCCAATGAAGGTGTCGGGGTTCACCCACGCTGACTATCTGGAGAGGACGGCTGTCGCAGTTGCCGCTTTTCTGGAGCGCGTCGCTGCGACAACCGCTGATTGACGGCTGCCCAACCGCCGGCCACTCGATGCTGCCGGCGGGCGTTGGGCCCTACTTGGCGATCAGCTCGCGCAGAACGTAGTGCAGGATTCCGCCGGCCTTGAAGTACTTCACCTCGTTGAGCGTATCGATGCGGCACAGCACGTCGAACTCGAACGAGGTGCCATCGCTTCGGGTAACTCCCACGGACAGCATCTGATGCGGCTTGATGTCGGCCGACAGGCCGTTGATGGACAACACCTCCGAACCGGTCAGCCCCAGGCTCGTGCGGGTCTGGCCGTTGACGAACTGCAACGCGAGCACGCCCATGCCGATGAGGTTGGAGCGGTGGATGCGTTCGAAGCTTTCGGCGATCACGGCCTTGATCCCCAACAGGGTGGTGCCTTTCGCCGCCCAGTCACGGCTCGAGCCCGTACCGTATTCCTTGCCCGCCAGGACCACCAGGGGCGTGCCCTGGGCCTGGTAGCGCATGGCTGCGTCATAGATCGACATCTTGCTGCCTTCGGGCTGGAACAGCGTGTTGCCGCCTTCCTCGCCGCCGAGCATTTCGTTGCGGATGCGGATATTGGCGAAGGTGCCGCGCATCATCACCTCGTGGTTGCCGCGTCGGGCGCCGTAGGAATTGAAGTTCTCCGGCGCCACGCCAAGGCCCTGCAGGTAGAGTCCGGCCGGCGAGCTGGCCTTGATGTTCCCCGCGGGCGAGATGTGGTCGGTGGTGATCGAGTCCCCGAACAACGCCAGTATTCGCGCTCCGGCGATGTCCTCGGGGGCTTTCGGCGGCTGGCCGATGCCCTCGAAGAACGGCGGGTTCTGCACGTAGCTCGAGCTGGAGTCCCACTCGTAGGTGTCGCCGGCGCTGGTTTCGATCGCCTGCCAGTTCGCGTCGCCGCTGAACACGTCGGCGTATTGCTTGCGGAACATGGCGCCATCCACCGCGCTGACGGCTGCCGCCACTTCAGCATTGCTGGGCCAAACGTCCTTCAGGTAGATCGGCTTGCCTTCGCCGTTCACGCCCAACGGGTCCTTGCCCATGTCGATCCGCGTGGTGCCGGCGAGTGCGAACGCAACCACCAGCGGCGGCGAGGCCAGCCAGTTCGCTTTCACCATGGGGTGAACGCGACCCTCGAAGTTGCGGTTGCCCGAAAGCACCGACGAGACGATCAGGTCGTTGTCGACGATGGCTTCGCCAATCGCCTCGGGTAGCGGCCCCGAGTTGCCGATGCAGGTGGTGCACCCATAGCCGACCAGGTTGAAGCCGAGTTCGTCCAGGTATCGGGTGAGCCCGGCGTTCGCCAGGTAGTCGGTCACCACCTTGGAGCCAGGAGCGAGCGAGGTCTTCACCCACGGCTGGCAACGCAGGCCAAGCTCGACGGCCTTCTTCGCCACCAGGCCGGCAGCCATCAGCACGCTGGGGTTGGAGGTATTGGTACAGGACGTGATCGCGGCGATCACTACGGCGCCATGCCTGAGGCTGAATGACTCGCCCTGCACGGGCACGGCGATATCGGCTTGCTGCAGGCGGCCGCTTGTTTCCAGCAGCAGATCGAAGCTGGCACCGATGTCCGGCAGGTCGACGCGATCCTGCGGACGTTTCGGTCCGGCCAGGGACGGCCGCACGCTGTCCAGTTCGAGCTCCAGGCTGGCGGTGAACACAGGCTCAGGGCTGTTCGCATCGCGCCACAGGCCCTGTGCCTTGCTGTACGCCTCCACCAGCGCGATGCGTTGCTCGTCGCGGCCCGAGAGGCGCAGGTAGTCGATGGTGACCTGGTCCACGGGGAAGAAGCCGCAGGTGGCGCCGTATTCGGGCGCCATGTTGCCGATGGTGGCGCGATCGGCGAGGGGCAGGCTGTCCAGGCCGGGACCGTAGAACTCGACGAATTTGCCGACCACGCCCTGCTTGCGCAGCATCTGCGTGACTGTGAGCACCAGGTCGGTGGCGGTAACGCCCTCGCGCATCTTACCGACCAGGCGGAAGCCGACGACTTCCGGGATCAGCATCGACACCGGCTGTCCCAACATGGCCGCTTCGGCCTCGATCCCGCCTACGCCCCAGCCCAGCACGCCCAGGCCATTGACCATGGTGGTGTGCGAGTCGGTGCCCACTAGGGTGTCCGGGTACGCGTAGGTGTCGCCGTTCTCCTCGCGGGTCCAGACCACCTGGGCCAGGTATTCCAGATTGACCTGATGGCAAATGCCGGTACCCGGCGGCACCACGCGGAAATTGTCGAAGGCCTGCTGTCCCCAGCGCAGGAAGGCATAGCGCTCGCCGTTGCGCTGCATCTCGATCTTTACGTTGTCGCCGAAGGCCTGGTCGTCGCCGAAACGGTCGACCATCACCGAGTGGTCGATCACCAGATCGACCGGCGACAGCGGGTTGATCTTCTGCGGGTCGGCGCCGGCCTTGGACACCGCGTCGCGCATCGCCGCAAGGTCGACCACGCCCGGCACACCGGTGAAATCCTGCATCAGCACGCGCGCCGGGCGGTACTGGATTTCGCGGTCGGAGCTGCGTGTCTTCAGCCAGTCGACCAGGGCGTGGAGGTCTTCGCCACGTACGGTCTGGTTGTCTTCCCAGCGCAGCAGGTTTTCCAGCAGGACCTTGAGCGACGCCGGCAGGCGGCTGATGTCGCCGAGACGCTTGGCTGCCTCCGGGAGGCTGAAGTAATGGTAGGTACGGCCGCCCACATCGAGGCTGCGGCGGCAGTTGAGGCTATCCAGGGAGGGCATTTGCGTATCTCCTTGCGGCCCATGGTCGAGGGCGTTGCGGTGGTGCCGGATCGAGCCGGCGCCTTGAGTACGGTAGCGGGTGCGGCGAATACTGGCCTGTCGATGCCGCGTGCGGCCGACTGTGGAAGGCGGGCCGGCTTTACTCGCGCCGCCATTCACTGGACAGACCGATACGCCCCCGGTTCCCGCGTCGGCTATCATGCGCGCCCCGCCCGGGGGCCGCATCACGCGGTTGCCCGCTTCTGGAGAGTGTCACGTGGATACCCTGTTGCTGCATTGCCGCCCCGGTTTCGAGAACGAAGTCTGCGCCGAGATCGCCGAACATGCGGCGCGTCTGCAGATGGCGGGCTATTCGAAGGCGAAACCGAACAGCGCCTATGCCGAGTTCGTTTGCAGCGAGGCCGGCGGCAACGCCAGGCTGATGCACAAGCTGGCGTTTTCCGAGCTGATCTTTCCTCGCCAGTGGGCGCGCGGTGAGTACCTGCAACTGCCCGAGGCCAAGCGTATCGAGGTGCTGCTCGAGAAACTGCAAGGCTACCCGGTGTGCGGCAGCCTGTGGCTGGAAGTGTTCGATACCAACGAAGGCAAGGAGCTGTCGACTTTCTGCAGGAAGTTCGAGGCACCGCTGCGCAAGGCGCTGCTGCAGGCCGGTCGGCTGGTCGAGGATGCGAGCAAGCCGCGCCTGCTGCTGACGTTCCGGAGCGGACGGGAGGTGTTTCTCGGGATCGCCGACGCTGGCAACAGCGCGCTCTGGCCGATGGGCATCCCGCGGCTGAAGTTCCCCCGCGAGGCGCCGAGTCGCTCGACACTGAAGCTGGAGGAGGCCTGGCACACCTTCATTCCGCGCGAGCAGTGGGATGAGCGGCTGGCGGACGACATGACCGGCGTCGACCTCGGTGCCGCGCCCGGTGGCTGGACCTACCAACTGGTGCGTCGCGGCATGCTGGTGACCGCCATCGACAACGGTCCGATGGCGCAGAGTTTGATGGATACCGGGCTGGTCCAGCACCTGATGGTCGACGGCTTCACCTGGAAACCCAAGCGGCCGGTCGACTGGATGGTCTGCGACATCGTCGAGAAGCCGGCACGCAATGCGGCGCTACTGGAAACCTGGATCGGCGAGGGCTTGTGCCGCGAGGCGGTGGTCAACCTCAAACTGCCGATGAAGCAGCGCTACGCCGAGGTCAAGCGCCTGCTGCTACGCCTGGAAGAGGCTTTCGCCGCCCGGCGGATCAAGGTCTCGATCGCCTGCAAACAGCTCTATCACGACCGCGAGGAAGTGACCTGCCATCTGCGCCGCCTGTCCTGAGCACGGCGCATCGGCGACAATGACCGCCAGCCTATCTGGAGTACCTCGATGTCTCTGCAACACGATGCCGTTCTGGACGCCACCGGTCTCAACTGCCCCGAGCCGGTGATGATGCTGCACAACCAGGTGCGTGACCTGCCCGCTGGCGGGCTGCTGAAGGTGATCGCCACCGATCCGTCGACGCGGCGCGACATCCCCAAGTTCTGCGTCTTTCTCGGCCACGATCTGGTCGAACAGCAGGAGGAGGGCGGCACCTACCTCTACTGGATACGCAAGAAGGCCGACTAGGCCCTCGCGCGTCGCGCCGCCTTGTGGATCCTCTTGCGAGAGCTGCGTGCCAGGCGTGTGGCCAGCAATACCGCCGCACAACTCAGGCCGACCACCAGGCCCTGCCAGAGCCCGCGTGGCCCGGACGGCTCGCCCAGCCAGTCGGTCAGGCCGAGCGCGTAACCCACCGGCAGCCCGACGCCCCAGTAGGCCAGCAGCGTGAAGATCATCGTCGCACGGGTGTCCTGGTAGCCGCGCAGCGCGCCGGCGGCGGTGACCTGGATGGCGTCGGAGAACTGGAACAGCGCGACGTAGAACAGCAGGCTGCCGGCCACCGCGATCACCGCCAAATCCTCGGTGTAGATATGTGCGATGTGCTCGCTGAGCAGCATCACCAGCGTCGCCGAGCAACAGGCATAGCAGAGCGCCGAGAACATCCCGACACCGGCGCAGAAGCGCGCCTCGCGGGGCTCGCCGCGGCCCAGCGCCTGGCCGACCCGGACGGTGACGGCGATCCCCAGCGACAGCGGCAGCATGAAGATCATCGAAGAGAAATTGAGCGCGATCTGGTGGCCGGCCATCACCGTCGCACCCAGCCCGCCGATCAGCAGCGCGATCACGGCGAAGATGCTCGACTCGGCGAAGATCGCGATGCCGATGGGCAGGCCGATCGTCAGCAGCCCCCGTATCGGCGGCCACGACGGGGGCTCGAAGTGGGCGAACAGCTGGCTGGGGCGATAGCGCGGCGCCAGCTTGATCCAGCCCAGCAGGCCGAGCAGCATGCAGTTCATCACCAGCGCCGTGCCCCAGCCGCAGCCCACGCCGCCCATCGCCGGCAGGCCCAGCTTGCCGAAGACGAACACATAGGTTGCCGGGATGTTGATCAGCAGCCCGAAGATGCCGAGGAACATGCTCGGCCGGGAATAGCCGATACCGTCGCTGAAGCAGCGCAGCGCCTGGTACATCGCCACAGCCGGAAAACCGAATGCCATGGCGCGCAGGTAGCCCATGCTGGGCTCCATCAGGCTGGTCTCGACCCGCATGCTGCGCAGGACCACGTCCGCATGCCATAGAAGCGTGGCGGCGCTGCATCCGAGGAACAGCGCGAGCCACAACGCCTGGCGTACCAGCGGGCCGATCTCCTGCGGCTGGCCTGCACCGAAACGCTGGGCCACCTTGGGCGTGGTCGCCAGGATCACGCCGGTCATGAACAGGTACAGCGGCACCCAGATCGAGTTGCCCAGCGCCACCGCGGCGAGGTCGCGTGGGCTCACCCGTCCGGCCATCAGCGCATCGGTGAAGCCCATGGCGGTATGGGTGAACTGGGCGATGATGATCGGCGTGGCGAGGCGGAACAGCGCGCCAAGCTCCTGGCGCACCCGGCCCCAGCGGGATTTCAACGACATGGTGATCCTGAGCGGGTGCGGAAAAGGCCGCGTAGTGTACGCAGCGACGAAGGGGCGGAAAACCCGGATGTCGTCGCATGGCTTAGAATGGCCGCCTCGAACTGGAGCCCGTGCATGCAAATCCTCGCCGACGAAAACATTCCCCTGGTCGATGCCTTCTTCGGCGCCTTCGGCCCTATTCGCCGTCAGCCCGGCCGCGGCATCGATCGCGCGGCGCTGGGCGACAGCGAGGTTCTGCTGGTGCGCTCGGTGACCGACGTCAACCGCGAGTTGTTGCAGGGTAGCGCCGTGCGTTTCGTCGGCACCTGCACCATCGGCACCGACCATCTCGATCTCGACTACTTCAATGAAGCCGGCATCGCCTGGGCCAGTGCGCCGGGGTGCAACGCACGCGGCGTGGTGGACTACGTGCTCGGCAGCCTGCTCGCCCTGGCGGAGCACCACGGCGTCTCGCTGCGCGAGCGTTGCTACGGGGTGGTCGGTGCCGGCCAAGTCGGTGGGCGCCTGCTCGACGTGCTGCGCGGGCTGGGATGGCGCGTGCTGGTGTGCGATCCGCCCAGGCAGGCGCTGGAAGGCGGCGATTACGTCGACCTGCCGACCATCCTGCGCGAGTGCGATGCGATCAGCCTCCACACGCCGCTGACCCGCGAGGGCGCCTGGCCAACCCATCATTTGATGGGGCGCGAGCAGCTTGCGGCGCTCAGGTCGGGGACGTGGCTGATCAACGCGGCGCGGGGCGCGGTGGTCGACAACGCTGCATTGAGCGACATCCTGCGGCGGCGAGCGGATCTCGATGCGGTGCTCGACGTCTGGGAAGGCGAGCCGCTGGCCGACCCGCAGCTGGCGGCGCTGTGCCGCCTCGCTACGCCGCACATCGCCGGCTACAGCCTGGACGGTAAGCTGCGTGGCACGGCGCAGATCCATGGCGCCTTTTGCGAGTGGCTGGGTGTTGCCGCCGAAGTGAGCCTGGATGCCCTGCTACCCACGCCCTGGCTGACGCAACTCGCGTTGCAGGCCGACGCCGATCCCGAATGGGCACTGGCTACGCTTTGTCGCGCCGTGTACGACCCTCGGCGGGACGACGCGGATTTCCGCCGCAGCCTGCACGGGGATCCCTCGTTGCGTCGTGGCGCCTTCGATGCGCTGCGCAAGCATTACCCGCTGCGCCGCGAGATCGATGGCCTGCGGGTTACCCTGGGCGGGGAGGCCGACGAGCTGGCGCGCTGGGTTCGGGCCTTGGGTTGCACGCTGGATTGATCCGGCATCAATGAAAAAGCCCGGCTCGTGCCGGGCTTTTTCATCGCGTGCGGAGGCTCAGTTCTTCG
The DNA here is from genome assembly GCF_002364635.1 of Pseudomonas sp. UBA3153. Classification (NCBI taxonomy): domain Bacteria; kingdom Pseudomonadati; phylum Pseudomonadota; class Gammaproteobacteria; order Pseudomonadales; family Pseudomonadaceae; genus Pseudomonas; species Pseudomonas sp. UBA3153. Next base: position 75,743 of record NZ_DEYR01000032.1, on the reverse strand, counting down.
CGGGCGCCAAGAACCATTCGTCATCCAGCTCTTCGCAGGCGTGCTGGATCATCTTCTCGGTGATCGGTACTTCCTGGCCGTGCGCATCGATGATGGCGCCGCTGACCGGCTGTTGCGGGTCGACATGGACCACGCGGGGTTCATTGTCGTCATGGGGTTGATTCATCGCTGTCTCCTCATCGGTTCGCGCGCAGTCTAGGCAACCCAGATGAACGCACCGTGACATTGGGCACCTGTCGAGGCGCCAGAAAACGAAGGCCGGCCTGTCCGCAACCGCGTCCGCCCGGCTCTCGTGGTTGACCTTGCTTGTCGGCGCAGAGTTCGCGAAATGAAGCGCGCACCGGAGGTTCTCGACCTGTGGTCGCCGCGCCAGGCCGGCACTCACGCCTGAGCACGGTGCTTTTCGTCGACCATGTTGCCGATTTGCCGGATCACCTCACGGCTGGCGCCTTCGGCGTTGTTGAAGGCACTGACGATGCCATCATGCACCTGCTCGTCGCTCTCCCAGTCCTGAGCGGACAGGTCCATGGCCCTGGCCACGGCCTGATGCAGGTCCGACTGCGGGCGCTCCAGATCGCGATAGGCCCTGGTCTGGCCGAACAGGGCCTGGCCGGTGCCGTTGCGATACCAGTCCTGCGGGCTGCCCTCATCGATGCCGTGCTGGCCGTCGGTGCCTTCGACGCGCGCGTAGGCGTTCTGCATGAACATGATGTGGTCCATCTTCACCAGCGAGGCGAAGGAAAGGTCCTTGGCGCGGCTGAGCTGCTCGATGGTGGATTGCGAGCTGCTGGCGAATTCGCTGAAGCGACCGCGGAAGGCGTCCACCTGTGCGCTGACCTGAGCGCTCTGCTGGCCGGTGCTCCGCGTCTGTTCGACCATCACTCCCACGCGCTCGCGGAACCCGCCGATGATTCCGGAAATCTCGCCCGTGGCCTGCTTGGTGCGGTGTGCCAGGGCGCGCACCTCGTCGGCGACCACGGCGAAGCCGCGGCCGATGTCGCCCGCGCGGGCCGCTTCGATCGCCGCGTTGAGGGCCAGCAGGTTGGTCTGCTCGGCGATCTCCGCGATGATCCGCAGCGCCTGCCCGATGCTGCCGCTGGCGTTGCCCAGCGCATCGGCGGACTCCGCCATCGATTGCATGCGGTCGTTGATGTGGGCCAGCGAGTCGTTGAGCTGATCGACTTCCTGGCGGCTGTCATGGGCGTTGTCACGGTTGCGCTCCGCGATCGCCGCAACCGATTCGATCTCCGCGGCGACGACGTTCAGGTCGTTCTGGTTGCCGCGCAGGTTGGTCAGCAGGTTGGACGTGTTCAGCGCATGCAGGCTGGAGGACAACCGGTTGCGCATCACGTAGCGGGTGTTTTCCTCCATCGCTGTGATTGCCTGGTTGATATGGCTGAGCGAGGTGGCGAACTCGCCGGGAAGCCCGGCCGACAGGGCGCGGCGATAGAATTTGCGCTCGGCGACCATGCCGAAGCAGGTGTTGATTTCCTTGAAGTAGGTTTCCACCAGATCGAGGAACTCGTTGAGCTCCCAGGCGACCTTGCCGATCTCGCCGAGGCCGGCGGTGTGGGTGATGCGCTGGTGCAGATCGCCCTCGCGGCAGGAGAGGATTACCCGCGCCATCTGGTTGAGCGTCGCTATCGGCCGCTTGCTGTGGGCGACGGCGTACAGGCTGAAGGCGATCGAGATGCAGGGCACCAGGACCTGCGGCCAGCTGAAACCCAGGGTCAGCATCTGCCAGCCGGCCAGCAGCAGGTTGAGCGTGACGAAGACCGTGCAGCAGATGATGAATTTCTGATTGAGGAAGGGGCTGTGTCGGCTGGTCTGACTGCGCATGGCCTGGCTCATTGCCGTTCCCCTTGCTGGTAGAGGTTGAGGATGAACTGGTCGTAGCTGAGGCCTTCTTGCGCCGGCAGCTCCATCAGATAGGCAAGGGAGGCGAGGGGCGCCTCGTTCTTCGGTTCGCTGCGTTCGATCTCCAGCATCCGGCGGTACACCGGCTCAATGATGCGCACCGCCGAGGCCGGCGCCGGGCGCCTGACGGAGTAGTAGCCGGTGATGTTGCCCTTGAGGTCGCGATCCGGGGTGATGTTGGCGAAAACCCAGTAGAAGTCGCCGTCCGAGTTCATGTTCTTCACCAGGCCGAAGAACTCGCGGTTCTGCTGCAGGGTGTCCCAGAGCAGCCTAAACACGCCGCGCGGCATGTCCGGGTGGCGGATAAGGCTGTGCTGCTGACCGAGCACCTGGGTCTCGGAATAGTTGGCGACACGCATGAAGCAGCGGTTGGCGTACGTCACTCGCCCGCTGAGATCGCTCTTGGAGATGATCATCTCCCGATCATTGAAACGGACTTCTTTTCCCGTCGGCTTGATGCTGTTCTTCATCCGCGCACTCCCCTGGTGAGTGCTGTATTTTGCCGCACCCCAATACGCCGCCTAATGCTCGGGATCAATTCGGCATCGTAGAGACGGGCTCAGGGATAGGGGATAGAGCTGTTTTTTAAGCGCGGAGCCACAGGGCGGCGTTTCAGGATTCGATGAGCGCGGTGACGCGGGGAGGGAGGCGACCCCGCCGGTTACGGGGTCGAGGGCGGGTCAGTGGTATTCGCAGAGGTACGCGGTGTCCACGGACACCTTGAGCTGGAACTTGCTGTTCGCCGGTACGGTGAAGCGGGCGCCGGCGTCGAAGGTTTCCCAGGCATCGCTGCCTGGCAGTTTGACTGTCAGCGCACCGGCGATCACGTGCATGACTTCAAGTTGGCTGGTGCCGAACTCGTACTCGCCGGGCGCCATGACGCCGACGGTGGCCGGGGCCTGGTTCAGCTCGAAGGAAAGGGATTTTACGGTACCGTCGAAGTACTCGTTTACCTTGAACATGCGGGCTCCTCGAAGGGGGATTCAAATTGGGCGGCCAGTATGCCCAAGCCGCTGCGGTGCGTCATCCCGTTCGGCCGTCGAACGCCAGCGGCAGCAGGCGCGCGGTATTGCGGGCGTCGTCGAGGGCCCGATGCTGTTGGCCCTGGAAGCTCATGCCGGCGAGCGCCAGCGCGGCATGCAGGCCTACCGGACGTTTCAGTTGGCGGACCTTGGCGAAGTGGCGCTTGAGATCGGTATGGGCAAGGCTGGAGAGATGACTGCCCAGTCGCTGACGTTGCCACTCCAGGTGCAGCTGCTGGCGATCGTAATCGCCCCAGCTCGCCCAACCCTGCAGTCGTGGGTGGTGCGGCTCCAGCCAGCGCTCGAAGGCGGGCCAGACCTGGCTCAGTGGACGCGCGGCATCTATGTCGTTTTGCGTGACCTGGGTAAGTTCGCGGCAGAACGTGGTCAGCAATGGGCGGCGGAGCGGACGCACGAAGCGCTGGAAGTGGTCGATTTCACGTCCCTTCGCGTCCACCAGGCAGGCGCCGATTTCGATGATTTCCATTTCTTCGACCGGCCAGCCACCTTCTTCCGTGGTGGCTTCCAGGTCGAGTACCAGCCAATGTCCCATAGGCTTTCTCCAGTGATCGGGTGGGCGTGCTCATCGGGCGTTCAGAACGGCAGGGGTGCCGTGCTAGGCTTCGACACCGCAAATCCAGAGGTGTGTCATGGCGAAAGTTGCTTTTATCGGCCTGGGCGTCATGGGTTATCCCATGGCCGGGCATCTGGCAAGCAAGGGGCACGAGGTGCGTGTGTACAACCGCACGGCGGCCAAGGCAGAACAGTGGGTTGCCGAACATGGCGGCAGCAGCGGCGCCACCCCCCGTGAAGCGGCGGAAGGCGCTGAGCTGGTGATGGTGTGCGTCGGTAACGATGATGATCTGCGCGGCGTGGTCCTCGGTGACGAGGGGGCCTTCGCCGGAATGGCCGCGGGCAGCGTGCTGGTAGACCACACCACCGCGTCGGCAACGGTCGCGCGTGAACTGGCAGCCGCCGCCAACGAGCGCGGCCTGGGCTTTCTCGATGCGCCGGTTTCCGGCGGTCAGGCGGGCGCGGTCAACGGCGTACTGACGGTAATGGTCGGTGGCGCGGCAGAGACCTACGCGCGCGCCGAGCCGGTGATCCAGAGCTACGCAAGGATGTCGCGACTGATGGGCGAGGTGGGTAGCGGCCAGCTGACCAAGATGGTCAACCAGATCTGCATCGCGGGTGTCGTACAGGGGCTGGCGGAAGCCGTGCACTTCTCGCAGCAGGCCGGGTTGGACGGCCTGGCGGTGATGGAGGTGATCGGCAAGGGGGCCGCGCAGTCCTGGCAGATGGAAAACCGCCACAAGACCATGCTGTCCGGCGAGTTCGACTTCGGTTTCGCCGTCGACTGGATGCGCAAGGACCTTTCGATCCTGCTGGAAGAGGCCCGTCGCAATGGCGCGCAGCTGCCGATGACGGCACTGGTCGACCAGTTCTATGGCGAAGTCCAAGCCATGGGCGGCAACCGCTGGGATACCTCGAGCCTGCTGGCGCGGCTCAAACCGACCAAGTGATGGCGATGCGGGCGGCCGCCCGGCCGTCCGCCGACGTCACTGAGTCCTAGGCGCGGAAGATGAAGTACACCGCGCCCAGCAGGCAAAGGCCCGCCCACAGGTAGTCCAGTCTGAGCGGCTGCTGCATGTAGAACACGCTGAATGGCACGAAGATCGACAGCGTGATCACTTCCTGCATGATCTTCAGTTGGCCCACTGACATCGTCGTGTAACCGATCCGGTTAGCCGGCACCATGATCATGTACTCGAACAGCGCGATTCCCCAGCTGATCAGCGCGGCGATAAACCATGGTTTGCTGTGCAGCGTCTTCAGGTGGCCGTACCAGGCGAAGGTCATGAAGATGTTGGAAAGGCTCAACAAGGCAGCAGTCTGCAACCAGATCGGCATCGGCGAAGCTCCGGAATGTGCGGCCGCTGAGCCTACTGCCTGCCCGTCGCGCCGCCAAGTCTTGCCACCATCAATTGGATGGCTGCCATCCGTGTGGCGTACAGGTAATATCGCCGCCCGTAGAACCCTTGGTCCCGTTTTACGAGGTCGCCTGTCTCCATGCAATGCCGTCCCGGTTGCGGTGCCTGCTGCATCGCCCCTTCGATAAGTTCGTCCATTCCAGGCATGCCCCAGGGCAAGCCCGCGGGCGAACGTTGCATCCATCTTTCGGTCGACTACCTGTGCGCGCTGTTCGGCGCTCCGGGTAGGCCGCCCGTGTGCTCGCAGTTCCAGGCCGAACCCTCGGTTTGCGGGAGCAACCGTGAAGAGGCGATCAGCTTGCTCGGCTGGCTGGAGCAGGCGACCGCTTAGCGTGCGCTCGACGGATGAGCCGTCGAGTCGCTCGAGTCTTTGATAAGGAGAAAAATAAATGAGGCTTTTGCATCAACTGGCGCTGGTCTGCGGATTCACAGCCGTATTGCCTACGATCGTTCATGCCGATGACTGGAAGCTGGAGAAGGAAGAGGCGGGCATCAGTATCTACCTCAGCCCGGTAGCCGGCTCCAAGTACAAGGCTTATCGCGGCGTCACCACGGTCAAGGCGGACATCGCCACCATCCGTGCGCTGCAGGAGGATGTCAGCGGTTCCTGCGCGTGGATCTTCGAGTGCAAGGAGCAGAAGCTGCTCAAGCAGGAGGGCGACCAGGCCTGGACCCACACCTACTTCACGCCTCCGTGGCCGGTCACGGCGCGTGATTCGATCCTGCACATCACGACTACACAGGAAGCCGACGGTAGCCTGACTCGTACCTTGGAGGGCGTGGCCGATTACCTGCCCGAGGAAAAGGGCTATGTACGCGTAGCCAAGGTTGAAGGCCTGTGGAAGCTGACGCCCAAAGGCCCGGGCCAGACGGAAGTGACCTATCAGGTACAGACCGAGCCGGGTGGCAGCGTGCCATCGTGGCTGGCCAATAGCTTCGTGGTCGATGCGCCGTTCAATACCCTGAAAGGGCTACGCGAGCGCGCCGAGAAGAAGTAGGCCTTTCTTCCGGGCAAAGAAAAAGGCTGCCTCGGCAGCCTTTTTCGTGTTCGCCAGATGTCAGTCGCGCTTGTCCAGTCCGGTGAAGTCGCGCTGCGGATAGCCGGTATACAGCTGACGGGGACGACCGATCTTGTACGGGCTGGAAAGCATTTCCTTCCAGTGGGAAATCCAGCCCACGGTGCGTGCCAGGGCGAAGATCACCGTGAACATGCTGGTCGGAATGCCGATCGCCTTGAGGATGATCCCCGAGTAGAAGTCGACGTTCGGGTACAGATTGCGCTCCTTGAAGTAAGGGTCGTTGCGCGCGATCTCGTCCAGCTTCATCGCCAGTTCCAGCTGCGGATCGTGGATGCCCAGCTCAGCGAGGACCTCGTCGCAAGTCTTCTTCATGACATTGGCGCGCGGATCGAAGTTCTTGTAGACGCGGTGGCCGAAGCCCATCAGCTTGAACGGATCGTCCTTGTCCTTCGCCTTGGCGATGAACTTGTCGATGTTCGATACGTCACCGATTTCGTCCAGCATGGCCAGTACGGCTTCGTTGGCGCCGCCGTGTGCCGGGCCCCAGAGGGCGGCGATACCGGCAGCGATACAGGCGAACGGGTTGGCACCCGAAGAACCGGCCAGGCGAACGGTGGAGGTGGAAGCGTTCTGTTCGTGGTCGGCGTGGAGGATGAAAATCCGATCCATCGCGCGGGCCAGCACCGGGCTGATCGGTTTGATCTCGCACGGGGTGTTGAACATCATGTGCAGGAAGTTTTCCGCGTAGTTCAGATCGTTGCGCGGATACATCATCGGCTGGCCCATGGAGTACTTGTAAACCATGGCGGCGATGGTGGGCATCTTGGCAACCAAACGGATCGCGGAGATTTCACGATGCTTGGGATTATTGATGTCCAGAGAGTCGTGATAGAAGGCCGAAAGCGCGCCGACCACGCCGCACATGATCGCCATTGGGTGAGCGTCACGACGGAAACCGTTGAAGAACGATTTCAACTGCTCGTGAACCATCGTGTGGTTCTTCACGGTGCCGACGAACTGGGCCTTCTGCTCGGCATTCGGCAGTTCGCCGTTTAGCAGCAGGTAGCAGGTTTCCAGATAGTCGGACTTCTCGGCGAGCTGCTCGATCGGGTAGCCGCGATGAAGAAGGATGCCTTTGTCGCCGTCGATGTAGGTGATCTTCGACTCGCAAGAGGCGGTGGACATAAAGCCAGGATCAAAGGTGAAACGACCCGTGGCGGTGAGGCCCCGTACGTCAACTACATCGGGACCAACAGTGCCGGTCAGAACGGGCAGTTCTACAGGGTCAGAGCCTGCGATGATCAACTGCGCTTTTTTGTCAGCCATGAGGCCTCCTATTTTATGCTTGGTATCATCCTGCCCCATGCAGGGCCCGCATCACTATAGAGTGATAAATCCGAAAGTCAATTTGCGTGGAGGCTAGGCGGTAGACGGCTTTGAGGGTGATTAAGGGTCTTGAAAATCGGCTATTTACGCCTTTTGTGAGGTCAGCGCAATCCGCTCTTTGGGGCAGGTGATTGCGTTGTCATTAGTGTCCTAACTGTCTATACTCGATGCCCGACCGCCAGGGCTTTAAGGCCTGTATTCTGGGGTTGTCACTCCCTGGGTAGTGGGACCTGACCAGCGCACTTCCCTACAACTTGCCCTGATTGTTGGGGCCTCAGCGTGAAAAAAACAGCCGTGAATAGCCAACGACCTGTAAACCTAGATCTTAGGACCATAAAACTCCCTATCACCGCTTATACGTCCATTCTTCACCGCATCTCCGGTGTCATCCTTTTCGTAGGCCTTGCCGTCATGCTTTTCGTGCTCGACAAGTCGCTTTCGTCCGAGGAAGGCTTCGCCGACGTGAAGATGTACCTGACCAGTCCGCTGGCTAAGTTCGTGATTTGGGGCCTGCTGTCAGCCTTGTTGTATCACCTGGTGGCCGGCGTGCGCCACTTGGTCATGGATACCGGTGTTGGTGAGACACTGGAAGGCGGCAAGGCGGGCTCGAAGATTGTCATCGCCGTCTCGGTGGTGCTCATCGTTCTGGCGGGGGTGTGGATATGGTAACTAACGTTACGAACTTTTCGCGTTCGGGTCTCTATGACTGGATGGCGCAGCGCGTTTCTGCCGTTGTTCTGGCGGCGTATTTTCTTTTTCTGCTTGGTTACCTGCTTTTCCATTCCAATCTGAGCTATGCGGATTGGCACGGTCTGTTCTCCCATAACTGGATGCGCATTTTCAGCCTGCTGGCTCTGGTTGCGCTCGGGGTTCATGCGTGGGTTGGTATGTGGACGATTTCCACCGACTACCTGACCGCCATGGCCATCGGCAAATGGGCCACCAGCGTGCGTTTCCTGTTCCAGGCGGTTTGCGGCATTGCCATGTTCGCGTACTTCGTCTGGGGTGTGCAGATTCTTTGGGGTATCTGATTCATGGCTAACATTCGTACGCTTTCGTTCGACGCCATTATCGTGGGCGGCGGCGGTGCCGGCATGCGCGCTGCGCTGCAGCTCGCTCAGTCCGGTTTCAAGACAGCAGTAGTCACCAAGGTTTTTCCGACTCGCTCGCACACCGTTTCCGCCCAGGGCGGCATTACCTGTGCCATCGCCTCGGCCGACCCGAACGATGATTGGCGCTGGCACATGTACGACACCGTCAAGGGCTCCGACTACATCGGTGACCAGGACGCCATCGAGTACATGTGTTCCGTAGGGCCGGAAGCCGTGTTCGAGCTTGAGCACATGGGGCTGCCATTCTCCCGTACCGAGCAGGGCCGCATCTATCAGCGCCCGTTCGGTGGCCAGTCCAAGGACTTCGGCAAGGGCGGCCAGGCTGCTCGTACCTGCGCGGCTGCCGACCGTACCGGTCACGCGCTGCTCCACACGCTGTATCAAGCCAACCTGAAGAACAACACCACCTTCCTCAACGAGTGGTATGCCGTGGACCTGGTGAAAAACCAGGACGGCGTGATCGTCGGTGTGATCGCCATATGCATCGAAACCGGTGAAACCGCCTACATCCGCTCGAAGGCCACCGTGCTTGCCACCGGTGGCGCTGGACGTATCTATGCCTCCACCACCAACGCCCTGATCAATACCGGCGACGGTGTGGGTATGGCGCTGCGTGCTGGCGTGCCGGTGCAGGACATCGAGATGTGGCAGTTCCACCCAACCGGTATCGCCGGGGCCGGTGTACTGGTCACCGAGGGTTGCCGCGGTGAAGGCGGTTACCTGATCAACAAGCACGGCGAGCGCTTCATGGAGCGCTATGCGCCCAACGCCAAGGACCTCGCCGGTCGCGACGTCGTAGCGCGCTCGATGGTCAAGGAAATCATTGCCGGCAACGGCTGTGGTCCGGATGGCGATCACGTCATGCTCAAGCTCGATCACCTCGGCGAGGAAGTGCTGCACAGCCGCCTGCCTGGTATCTGCGAACTGTCCAAGACCTTCGCGCATGTCGATCCGGTCGTCGCTCCGGTTCCGGTCGTTCCGACCTGCCACTATATGATGGGCGGCGTTGCCACCAACATTCATGGTCAGGCGATCACTCAGGACGCCAATGGCGTCGATACGGTTATTCCGGGTCTGTTCGCCGTGGGCGAGGTCGCTTGCGTGTCGGTGCACGGTGCCAACCGTCTGGGTGGCAACTCGCTGCTCGACCTGGTCGTCTTCGGCCGCGCCGCGGGTCTGCACCTGGAGAAAGCGCTCAAGGAAGGCATCGATTATCGCAACGCCAGCGAAACCGATCTCGAATCCTCGCTTTCCCGCCTCAACAGCCTCAACGAACGCACCTCGGGTGAAGACGTTGCGCCGTTGCGCAAGGAACTGCAGAACTGCATGCAGAACTACTTCGGTGTGTTCCGCACCGGCGAGTACATGCAGAAGGGCATTACCCAGCTGGCCGACCTGCGTGAGCGTATCTCCACCGTGAAGATCGCCGACAAGAGCCAGGCGTTCAACACCGCGCGTATCGAGGCGCTGGAGCTACAGAACCTGCTGGAAGTGGCTGAAGCTACCGCCATCGCCGCCGAAGAGCGCAAAGAATCCCGCGGTGCTCATGCCCGCGAGGACTTCGAAGATCGTGACGATCAGAACTGGCTGTGCCACTCGCTGTATTTCCCGGGTGACAAGCGTGTCACCAAGCGCGCGGTGAACTTCGCGCCGAAGACCGTTCCGCCATTCGAACCCAAGGTTCGGACTTACTAAGGGTGGCTGCCATGTTGAAAGTCAGTGTGTATCGCTACAACCCCGAGCAGGACGCCTCTCCGCACATGCAGGAGTTCCAGGTCGACACCGACGGCAAGGACATCATGGTCCTCGACGTTCTGGCGCTGATCAAGGAACAGGACGTGACCTTTTCCTATCGCCGCTCCTGCCGTGAAGGCGTTTGCGGCTCCGACGGGATGAACATCAACGGCAAGAACGGCCTGGCGTGCATCACCCCGCTGTCCGCGGTCGTGAAAGGCGACACCCTGGTGGTGCGTCCGCTGCCGGGGCTGCCGGTCATTCGTGATCTGGTCGTCGACATGAGCATCTTCTACAAGCAGTACGAAAAGGTGAAACCGTACCTGCAGAACGACACACCGGCTCCGGCCATCGAGCGTCTGCAGTCGCCGGAAGAGCGCGAGAAGCTGGATGGCCTTTACGAGTGCATCCTGTGCGCTTGCTGCTCGACGTCCTGCCCTTCGTTCTGGTGGAACCCGGACAAGTTCCTCGGTCCCGCTGCGCTGCTGCAGGCTTACCGCTTCCTGGCCGACAGCCGCGATACCCAGACCGAAGAGCGTCTGGCTGCGATGGACGATCCGTTCAGCGTGTTCCGCTGCCGTGGGATCATGAACTGCGTGAACGTTTGCCCGAAAGGTCTCAACCCGACCAAGGCAATTGGCCACGTTCGCAACATGCTTCTGCAAAGCGGGACCTGATTCACGATTTGCTATACCTGCAACGCCAGTTGTGCCTGCAGCGCCGGTTTTCAGCCGGCACTGCAATTTTAGTCAGGACCTCAGCCCAAAAAGTCGTGGTCCCTATTCGAAAAATATGAAGACCAGCAGGGGCATCCGGGCTGGTACCCGGGCTATCTGTGAGGTCCGTTTGGATCTGTCTGAGCTGTAGTCCAGACCGGTCTTGAGCGGTGACCGCGCTGATGGTGTCCCCTTACCGAGGGTGACCAAGCATGCAAGAAAGCGTAATGCAGCGCATGTGGGACAGTGCCCACCTTTCCGGTGGTAACGCTGCCTATGTGGAAGAGCTCTACGAGCTCTACCTGCACGATCCCAACGCTGTGCCAGAAGAGTGGCGCACCTATTTCCAGAAGCTGCCGACCGATGGCAGCGCTGCCACCGATGTCTCGCACTCTACGGTCCGCGATCACTTCGTTCTGCTCGCCAAGAATCAGCGTCGCGCTCAGCCGGTATCTGCCGGGAGCGTAAGCAGCGAGCATGAGAAGAAGCAGGTTGAAGTCCTGCGTCTGATCCAGGCCTACCGCATGCGTGGCCACCAGGCTGCCAAGCTCGACCCGCTGGGTTTGGCTCAGCGCGCGACTCCTGCCGATCTGGCGATCAATCACTACGGCTTGACCGATTCCGATCTGGATACCACCTTCCGTACCGGTGAGCTCTACATCGGCAAGGAAGAAGCCACCCTGCGTGAAATCCAGGAGGCCCTGCAGCAGACCTACTGCCGCACCATCGGCGCCGAGTTCACCCACATCGTCGATTCCGAGCAGCGCAAGTGGTTCCAGCAGCGTCTGGAAAGCGTGCGCGGCCGCCCGGCGTTTTCCGCCGAAGTGCGTAGCCATCTGCTCGAGCGCCTCACCGCCGCCGAAGGCCTGGAAAAATACCTGGGTACCAAGTATCCGGGTACCAAGCGTTTTGGCCTGGAAGGTGGCGAGAGCCTGATTCCGCTGCTGGATGAAATCATTCAGCGCTCGGGTTCCTACGGCAACAAGGAAATCGTCATCGGCATGGCCCACCGTGGCCGCCTGAACGTGCTGGTGAATACCTTCGGCAAGAACCCGCGCGACCTGTTCGACGAGTTCGAGGGCAAGAAGGTCGAGGGCCTGAGCTCCGGCGACGTCAAGTATCACCAGGGCTTCTCGTCCAACGTGATGACCGCCGGCGGTGAGGTTCATCTCGCACTGGCGTTCAACCCGTCGCACCTGGAAATCGTCTCTCCAGTGGTCGAGGGTTCGGTGCGTGCCCGTCAGGATCGTCGCAACGATCTTTCCGGTGACAAGGTGCTTCCGGTAACCATCCACGGTGATGCCGCTGTCGCGGGGCAGGGCGTGGTCATGGAAACCTTCCAGATGTCGCAGACCCGCGGCTTCAGAACTGGTGGCACGATTCGCATCGTGATCAACAACCAGGTTGGCTTCACCATCAGCCGTCAGGAGGACGCGCGTTCCACCGAGTACGCGACCGACGTGGCGAAGATGGTGCAGGCGCCGATCCTGCACGTGAATGGCGACGATCCGGAAGCGGTGCTGTTCGTCACCCAACTGGCGATCGATTATCGCATGCAGTTCAAGCGTGACGTGGTCATCGATCTGGTCTGCTACCGCCGTCGTGGCCACAACGAGGCCGACGAGCCGAGTGGCACCCAGCCCCTGATGTATCAGCAGATCGCCAAGCAGCGCACTACGCGCGAGTTGTACGCCGAGACTCTGACCCAGGCTGGCGTGCTTGATGCCGAGCGCGTCCAGGAGAAGATCGACGAGTACCGTACCGCCCTGGATAACGGCCTGCACGTGGTGAAAAGCCTGGTCAAGGAGCCGAACAAGGAACTGTTCGTCGACTGGCGTCCGTATCTGGGCCATGCCTGGACCGCGCGTCACGACACCCGCTTCGACCTCAAAACGCTGCAGGAACTGTCGAACAAGCTGCTCGAAGTACCGGAAGGGTTCGTCGTCCAGCGTCAGGTTTCGAAGATCCTCGAAGACCGTCAGAAAATGACTGCCGGCGGGCTGCCGATCAACTGGGGCTTCGCCGAAACCATGGCGTACGCGACCCTGTTGTTCGAAGGCCACCCGGTTCGCATGACCGGCCAGGACATCGGCCGTGGCACCTTCTCGCACCGTCACGCGGTACTGCACAACCAGAAGGACGCCGGGACCTATATCCCGCTGCAGCATCTGGTCAAGGACCAGCCGCGTTTCGACCTGTACGACTCGTTCCTTTCGGAAGAGGCCGTCCTGGCGTTCGAATACGGCTACTCGACCACCACGCCGAGCGCGCTGGTGATCTGGGAAGCCCAGTTCGGCGATTTCGCCAACGGCGCGCAGGTGGTGATCGACCAGTTCATCACCAGTGGCGAGCACAAGTGGGGCCGTCTGTGCGGGCTGACCATGCTGTTGCCGCACGGCTATGAAGGGCAGGGTCCGGAGCACTCCTCCGCGCGTCTCGAGCGCTACCTGCAACTGAGTGCCGAGCACAACATCCAGGTTTGCGTACCGACCACTCCGGCGCAGGTCTACCACATGCTGCGTCGCCAGGTTATCCGTCCGCTGCGCAAGCCTCTGATTGCCCTGACGCCGAAGTCGCTGTTGCGCCACAAGCTGGCCATCTCGACCCTGGAAGATCTCGCCAACGGTTCCTTCCAGACCGTCATCCCGGAGATCGATCAACTCGACGCGCAGAAGGTCGAACGCGTGATCCTCTGCAGCGGCAAGGTCTACTACGACCTGCTCGAGAAGCGTCGTGCGGAAGGCCGCACCGATACGGCAATCGTCCGTATCGAGCAGCTTTATCCGTTCCCCGAGGACGATCTGGCGGAAGTGCTGTCGCAGTACGGCAACCTCAAGCACATCGTTTGGTGTCAGGAAGAGCCGATGAACCAGGGCGCCTGGTATTGCAGCCAGCACCACATGCGTCGGGTCGCCGTTGCGCAGAAACCGGAGTTGTTCCTGGAATATGCCGGTCGTGACGCTTCCGCTGCGCCTGCCTGTGGCTACGCTTCCCTGCACGCTGAACAGCAGGAGAAGCTTCTCCAGGACGCTTTCAACGTTTAACGCCTTCGTGCCGAGGCGGCCATAGCCGCCTCCAGAAGAAACCGAATCAATAGGAACCCTGATAATGGCTATCGAGATCAAAGCCCCCTCTTTCCCGGAATCGGTCGCCGACGGCACCGTCGCTACCTGGCACAAGAAGCCGGGTGACGCCGTCAAACGTGACGAGCTGATCGTTGATATCGAAACCGACAAGGTGGTGATGGAAGTCCTCGCCGAAGCGGATGGCGTGGTTGCTGAAATCGTCAAGAACGAAGGCGATACCGTGCTCAGCGGTGAACTGCTCGGCCGTCTGACCGAAGGTGGTGCTGGTGCGGCTGCTCCGGCTCCTGCCGCCGCAGCCCCAGCCGCCGCTCCGGCGCAAACTGCTGCGCCTGCCGCCGCCGCTGGCGAGGAGCCGATGCTGGCGCCTGCTGCGCGCAAGCTGGCTGAAGAAAACGGCATCGATCCGAACAGTGTCAAAGGCTCCGGCAAGGGCGGCCGTGTGACCAAGGAAGACGTCGTCGCCGCCATCGAAGCCAAGAAGAGCGCGCCTGCTGCAGCCGCCAAACCGTCGGCTCCGGCCGCCGAGGCGCCGATCTTCGCTGCTGGCGAGCGCGTCGAGAAGCGTGTTCCGATGACTCGCCTGCGCGCCAAGGTCGCCGAGCGCCTGGTCGAGGCACAGTCCTCGATGGCCATGCTGACCACCTTCAACGAAGTCGACATGACCGAAGTGATGGCGCTGCGCTCCAAGTACAAGGACCTCTTCGAGAAGACCCACAACGGCGTGCGCCTGGGCTTCATGTCGTTCTTCGTCAAGGCTTCTGTCGAGGCGCTGAAGCGCTTCCCGGCGGTCAACGCCTCGATCGATGGCACAGATATCGTCTACCACGGCTATCAGGATATCGGCGTCGCCGTCTCCAGCGACCGCGGTCTGGTGGTTCCGGTGCTGCGTAACGCCGAGCTGATGAACCTGGCCGAAGTCGAGAGCGGCATCGCCACCTTCGGCAAGAAGGCCCGTGACGGCAAGCTGTCGATCGACGAGATGACCGGGGGCACCTTCACCATCACCAACGGCGGCACCTTCGGTTCGATGATGTCGACTCCGATCGTCAACCCGCCGCAGGCCGCGATCCTCGGTATGCACAACATTCTTCAGCGTCCGATGGCCGTCAACGGTCAGGTCGTCATCCGTCCGATGATGTACCTGGCGCTGTCCTACGATCACCGCCTGATCGACGGCAAGGAAGCGGTCAGCTTCCTGGTGACCATCAAGAACCTGCTGGAAGATCCTGCGCGCCTGCTGCTGGACATCTAACCCACGGCCGCTGTCCGCCAGCCGAGCCTTAACAGGCTCCGCTGGCGGTTCGCCGCTTGAAGCTCAAAGTTGATGGAGATTGTTATGAGCCAGAAATTCGACGTGGTAGTGATCGGTGCCGGCCCGGGCGGCTACGTGGCTGCCATTCGCGCCGCGCAACTCGGTCTGAAGACCGCCTGCATCGAGAAGTATGTCGGCAAGGAAGGCAAGATCGCCCTCGGCGGTACTTGCCTGAACGTCGGCTGCATCCCATCCAAGGCGCTGCTGGACAGCACCTGGAAGTACCACGAAGCCCACGAAGGCTTCAAAGTCCACGGTATCGAGGCCAGCGGCGTCACTATCGACGTGCCGACCATGATCGCCCGCAAGGACCAGATCGTCCGCAACCTCACCGGCGGCGTCGCTGCACTGTTCAAAGCCAATGGCGTGACCTCCTTCGAAGGCCACGGCAAGCTGTTGGCGAACAAGCAGGTCGAAGTCACCGGCCGTGACGGCAGCACCGAGATCCTCGAAGCGACCAACGTGATCATCGCGTCGGGTTCGCGCCCGGTGGAAATCCCGCCGGCACCGATCGATCAGAACGTCATCGTCGATTCCACCGGCGCGCTGGACTTCCAGTCCGTGCCCAAGCGCCTGGGCGTGATCGGCGCTGGCGTCATTGGTCTCGAGCTGGGTTCGGTCTGGGGCCGTCTGGGCGCCGAAGTGACCGTCCTCGAGGCGCTGGACAAGTTCCTGCCGGCCGCCGATGACCAGGTCGCCAAGGAAGCGCTGAAGATCCTCACCAAGCAGGGTCTGAAGATTCGTCTGGGCGCGCGCGTGACCGCCACCGAGATCAACGGCAGCGAAGTCACCGTGACCTTCACCGACGCCAACGGCGAGCAGAAGGAAACCTACGACAAGCTGATCGTCGCGGTCGGCCGTCGTCCGGTCACCACCGACCTGCTGGCCGCGGACAGCGGCGTGGACCTCGACGAGCGTGGCTACATCTTCGTCGACGACTTCTGTGCCACCAGCGTTCCTGGCGTCTACGCCGTGGGCGACGTGGTCCGTGGCCTGATGCTCGCGCACAAGGCAATGGAAGAGGGCGTGGTAGTGGCCGAGCGTATCGCCGGGCACAAGGCGCAGATGAATTACGACCTGATTCCGGGCGTGATCTACACCCACCCGGAAATCGCATGGGTCGGCAAGAGCGAGCAGTCGCTCAAGGCCGAAGGTGTCGAAGTCAACGTCGGTGTCGCGCCGTTCGCTGCCAGCGGCCGTGCCATGGCCGCCAACGATACCGCCGGTTTCGTCAAGATCATCGCCGACGCCAAGACCGACCGCGTGCTGGGCGTTCACGTGATCGGCCCTAGCGCCGCCGAGCTGGTACAGCAGGGCGCCATCGCCATGGAGTTCGGCACCAGTGCCGAAGACCTGGGCATGATGGTGTTCTCGCACCCGACCCTGTCCGAGCAGCTGCATGAAGCCGCTCTGGCAGTGAATGGCCATGCCATTCATATCGCCAACCGCAAAAAGCGCTAAGCGATCAGAACCACGATGGGTTGCCCGTATCCTGCCACCAGGCTTGCCGCGGAATGCCCATCGGACTGTTTCCTTAAAGGGCAGTCACAGGTGGCGCGGCAGCACTAACGCAGCGCCGAATGCGCAATACCTAACGAAGACGGTAGATAAGCATGAATCTTCACGAATATCAGGGTAAGCAGCTGTTCGCTGAGTACGGCCTGCCCGTATCCAAAGGCTTCGCCGTGGACACCCCGGAAGAAGCCGCAGAAGCCTGCGACAAAATCGGTGGTACCGAGTGGGTCGTCAAGGCTCAGGTTCACGCTGGCGGCCGCGGTAAAGCGGGCGGCGTAAAACTGGTCAAGAGCAAGGAAGACGCCAAGGCGTTCGCCGCCAACTGGCTGGGCAAACGTCTGGTGACTTACCAGACCGACGCCAACGGCCAACCGGTCACCAAGATCCTGGTCGAGTCCTGCACCGACATCGACAAGGAGCTGTACCTCGGCGCCGTCGTCGACCGTTCCAGCCGTCGTATCGTGTTCATGGCGTCCACCGAAGGCGGCGTGGACATCGAGAAGGTCGCTCACGACACTCCCGAGAAGATCCTCAAGGCCACCATCGATCCGCTGGTCGGCGCTCAGCCGTTCCAGGGCCGTGAACTGGCCTTCCAGCTGGGCCTCAAGGGTGACCAGATCAAGCAGTTCACCCACATCTTCGTCGGCCTGGCCAAGCTGTTCCAGGACTACGACCTGGCTCTGCTGGAAGTGAACCCGCTGGTGATCAAGAAGGACGGCAACCTGCACTGCCTGGATGCCAAGATCAACATCGACAGCAACGCCATGTACCGCCAGCCGAAGCTGCGTGCGATGCATGACCCGTCGCAGGACGATCCGCGCGAAGCCCACGCTGCCAAGTTCGAACTGAACTACGTTGCCCTGGAAGGCAACATTGGCTGCATGGTCAACGGCGCTGGCCTGGCCATGGGCACCATGGACATCGTCAACCTGCACGGCGGCAAGCCGGCCAACTTCCTCGACGTTGGCGGTGGTGCTACCAAGGAACGCGTTACCGAAGCGTTCAAGATCATTCTCTCCGACAGCAACGTCGCGGCCGTTCTGGTGAACATCTTCGGCGGTATCGTTCGTTGCGACATGATTGCCGAAGGCATCATCGGCGCCGTCAAAGAAGTCGGCGTGAAGATTCCGGTGGTCGTCCGTCTGGAAGGCAACAACGCCGAGCTGGGCGCCAAGGTCCTGGCTGAAAGCGGCCTGAACATCATCGCGGCAACCAGCCTGACCGACGCTGCAGAGCAAGTGGTCAAAGCTGCGGAGGGCAAGTAATGAGCGTCCTGATCAATAAAGACACCAAAGTCATCTGCCAGGGCTTCACCGGTTCGCAGGGGACTTTCCACTCCGAACAGGCGATCGCCTACGGTACCCAGATGGTTGGCGGCGTGACTCCGGGCAAGGGCGGCACCACGCACCTGGGCCTGCCGGTGTTCAACACCGTCAAGGAAGCCGTCGAGACCACCGGCGCTACCGCTTCGGTGATCTACGTTCCGGCTCCGTTCTGCAAGGACTCGATCCTGGAAGCGGCATTCGGCGGCATCAAGCTGATCGTCTGCATCACCGAAGGCATCGCGACCATCGACATGCTGGAAGCCAAGGTCAAGTGCGACGAGCTGGGCGTGACCCTGATCGGGCCGAACTGCCCGGGCGTCATCACTCCTGGCGAGTGCAAGATCGGCATCATGCCGGGTCACATCCACCTGCCGGGAAAAGTGGGCATCGTGTCGCGTTCCGGCACCCTGACCTACGAAGCCGTCAAGCAGACCACCGACGCCGGCTTCGGCCAGTCGACCTGCGTGGGCATCGGTGGCGACCCGATTCCGGGCTCGAACTTCATCGACATCCTCAAGCTGTTCCAGGCTGACCCGAAGACCGAGGCGATCGTCATGATCGGCGAGATCGGTGGTTCCGCCGAGGAAGAAGCTGCTGCCTTCATCAAGGCCAACGTGACCAAGCCGGTGGTGTCCTACATCGCTGGCGTGACTGCTCCGGCAGGCAAGCGTATGGGCCACGCCGGTGCCATCATCTCCGGCGGTAAAGGCACTGCGGACGAGAAGTTCGCTGCGCTGCAGGACGCCGGTGTGAAAACCGTTCGTTCGCTGGCCGACATCGGCAAGGCCCTGGCCGAGCTGACCGGTTGGGAAGTCAAGAAAGCCTGAGGCTGACTTGATGTGAAAAAGGCCACCTTCGGGTGGCCTTTTTCTTTTCCGCCGTACGAAATCCAGCGCTCAAGCCTGGGGCAGAACGGTCGATAAGTCGTTATCGCCCGCACGCTGTCCGCGCGGGCTCATGTAATCGAGGAAACCGTTCCATGCAGTGGTTCGCCAACCTGCGTATAGCACTGAAAATGGCTGTGGTTCCCGCGATGCTCTGTCTGTTGCTCATTGCGCTCGGCATCGTTTCGTCGTTGTCGCTGCGCAGCATCGCCAGCCGCGTAGAGGTGGTCACCCAGAACCTCGGGCCGGGAATGGACCGGGTCGCCAAGGTCGCTGACAGCATGGCGCGGCTGCAGTTGAGCGTGCGCCACTACGCCCGCACCGGCGATCAGGCGACCGAGCAGGAGTTTCTCGAACTGGACCGCGATCTCGGCGCTGCGTTGGAGCAGACCAGTGCGCACCTGCGGGATTCACAGCGCAGGCAACTGCTGGCCTCCATGGAGAGCCTGCATGCGCAGTACAGCCAGTTGTTCCGCGAATCACTGGTGCCGCTGAGCCAGGAACACCAGAAGCTCATCAGCGGCGAACTCGGCCGGCAAGGCCCGGCGATCGAGAAGGTTCTCAGCTCGATCCTGGAAAACGCCCAGCAGGACTTCAACCTCGACGCGGTGTTCTACTCCAGCGCGGCGATGCGCCATCTGCTGCTGGGAAGCCAGTACCTCTACCAGTTCCTGCAGGAGAACCAGCCCGATCAGGTCAAGTCGTTTCAGACCGAACTGGGCAACGCGCAGAGCACCATGAGCGTTCTGCGCGACCGAACCAGCAGTCAGAGCACCCAGGACAAACTGAACGGCGCGTTGCAGAGCCTGGAGCAGTACAAGGCCGCGGCGGACAAGGCCGTGCAACTGGTGGGCGCACGCAACGCGACACTGCAGAAGATGGATGCCATCGACCCGCAGATCGCCGACCTCGCCAGCCAGTTGCAGCAAAGCATCATGCAGTCGATGGATGCCGCCGCGGCAGACGCCGACAGCACCGTGGCGCGCGCCAACCTGTTGTTCTGGGGGCTGGTGCTGGCGGCGCTGCTGGTGGCTGGGCTCACGGCTTACGCCGTCGGCGCGGCGCTGGTACGGCCGCTGGCGCGGATCAACGTGATGCTCGAGGACATGGCGGCCGGGCAGGGCGATCTGACCCGGCGCCTGCCGGTCCAGGGGCAGGACGACATTGGCCAGCTGGCGCAGAACTTCAACCGTTTCGTGGAGAAGATCAGGCGCACCGTGGCCGAGGTTTCCAGCGCCTCGCACACCCTGCAGAAGTCCGCCGAAGACCTGCAGGAATCCGCCGAGCGCGCGCATCGCGACGTACAGCAGCAGCGCGAGGAAAGCGACCAGATCGCCTCGGCGATGGTGGAGATGGCGGCGAGCGCGCAGGAGATGTCCAGCAATGCGCGCGCCGGCCAGGCGCTTTCGCAGGATGCACGCACGGCCGCGGGTGTCGGCCTGGCACGGGTCCGGGCGAATCAGGAGGCCATGCTGGTTCTGTCCGGCAAGGTCGACAGTCTGGCGACGGTGATCGAGTCGCTGCGTGAGGACAGCGGGCGTATCGGTTCGGTGCTGGGGGTGATCGGCGGGATCGCCGAGCAGACCAATCTGCTGGCGCTGAACGCCGCCATCGAGGCGGCGCGGGCGGGCGAGATGGGCCGGGGCTTCGCCGTGGTGGCGGACGAGGTGCGCTCGCTGGCCCAGCGCACGCAACAGTCCACCGAGGAGATTCAGGAGATCATCCAGACCCTGCAGCGACGCACGGCGTCCTCCATCGAGATGATGAGCGACAGCCAGCAGGCGGTAGGTCATGCCCGCGAGCGTGCCGAGCAGACCAGCGAATCGCTCGGCGGGATCACCGTCGCGGTGGATGCAATCGACGAGAACATCCAGGCGATGGCGACCGCGGCCCATGAGCAGGCGAGCGTCGCCGACATGGTGGGCAACAGCGTGCTGCGGGCCAACCAGATAACCGCCCAGACCTCGGATACCGTCGAGCGCACGCGGCGTTCGGCGCAGGAGATCCACCTGCTGGAAGGCCAGCTGGTTCAGTTGATCGAGCAGTTCCAGGTCTGAAGCGGCGGATGGGAGGCGTCGGGGTGGGCGCTTTATGTCGGGCGCTCGCAGCGGCTGGCTGGCTATAATCGCGCCGGCTCACAAGGAGGTCCCATGTTCGTGCCCACCGCTTATCTGCCCGATCTGCTGGCCCTGTGCTGGTTCATTTTCTGCTGGATCGGCTACACGCTCTACGCCAGCTGGAAAGGGCGCGACACCGCCTGCCTCGCCAGCGTGCTGCACCTGTACCGGGAAGACTGGATGCGCCGCATGCTGCTGCGCGAGAACCGGATCGCCGATGCCAACGTGATCGGCAACCTGGAGCGCAACGCCTCCTTCTTCGCCTCCAGCACGCTGATCATTCTCGCGGGTGTGCTTACCGTGCTGGGTTCGAGCGACCGTGCGGTGTCGCTGCTGGCCGACCTGCCGTTCGTCAAGGACGCCACCCGCCCGCTGTCCGAGCTGAAGCTGCTTGGGCTGGCGGTGGTCTTCGTCTACGCCTTCTTCACGTTCAGCTGGTGCATGCGCCAGTACAACTTCGCCTCGACGCTGGTCGGCTCCGCGCCGATGGTGGGGGAGCGCCACGTCAACGAACTGGAGCGCAAATCCTTCGCCGAGCGCGCGGCGCGGGTGATCTCCATGGCGGCCAACCAGTTCAACTTCGGCCTGCGGGCCTATTATTTCGGTATGGCGATGCTCGGCTGGTTCATCCATCCGTGGTTGTTCATGCTGGTCACTGCGGGGGTTGTGCTCGTCCTCTACCGCCGCGAATTCCACTCCGATGTGCTGAAGGTCATGGTCTACACCCCCACTCACGCAGCAGAGCCGCCCAAGGAGAAAAACGAATGAGCGTACCTTTCTGGTGTGTATTCATCGCCGCTTTGCTGATCTACCTCGCCAAGCTGCCGGTGGCCAAGGCGATGAACGCCGAAGCCGGCGGCTACGATAACCGCCATCCGCGCGCGCAGCAGGCTAACCTGACGGGTGCCGGCGCGCGGGCCCTTGCCGCCCACCTCAACAGCATCGAGATCTTCCCGCTGTTCCTCGCCGGCGTGCTGATGGCGCATACCACGCAGACCCACGGCTGGCTGGTCGACGCACTGGCGGTCATCTTCGTGATCAGCCGCCTCGTTTATCTCTGGTTCTACTACATCGGGCTGACCTGGCAGCGCAGCCTGGTGTGGTTCGTCGGCCTGGCCTGCTGTCTGTTGCTGATGCTCACGCCGACGCTCTGAGCGTCGTTCGCCGGACAAAAGAAAAGGCCCGCTTTTGGCGGGCCTTTTTCATGCCTACGGTAAGGTCGCGATACGAACTTACTTGTTGGCTTCCGGTGCCGGAGTGGTGGCAGGTGGCGGCGGAGTTTGACCGTCGTCCTTCGCTTCCTCGGCGGCTTCCTGGTTCGCTTCGTTGGTGTCCTCGACCGCCTTGCTCTGCTCTTCGGCTGCCTTGTTGGCATGCTCCTGAGCTTCGTTGGCGTGTTCCTGAGCATCTTGCTTCTTGTTCTCGGAACCGCTGTCGCAGGCTGCAAGGCCCATGCTGGCCGCCAGAATCAAGGCGAGGGACAGGGATTTGTTCATTTTGTATTTCTCCTCAGAGTGACCTTCCAAATCTCACCCCGTTTGAACGGTACGTTTGCGCCTAAGTTCCTTATCTATCGAGCAAAAAATCTCGCCGAGGGTTGCCGAGCTGCCTGGCGCGCGGTGGAGCGGGTATCATCGGCGGCATAAAAATCACCCGGAAATGTCGTATGAGTGAAACCGCCATCGTCGAGAAAGCCACGCGCTTTCTCTCCGCGTTGCGCCATTGTCAGGTGCTCGGCATGCAGGTGCATGCCGGCACTGCGCAGGGCCTGACACTGCGCCTGCCGTACAGCCAGCAGATCGTCGGCAACCCCGAAACCGGCGTGATCCACGGCGGCGCGATCACCACCCTGATGGACACCACCTGCGGTATCTCGACGGTTTGCGTGCTGCCGGAGTTCGAGATCTGCCCGACGCTCGACCTGCGCATCGACTACATGCATCCGGCCGAACCGCTCAAGGATGTCTTCGGCTTCGCCGAGTGCTACCGCGTCACCGAGAACGTCATCTTCACCCGCGGCTACGCCTATCAGGACGATCCGCAGCAGCCGATCGCCCATGTCGTAGGCACCTTCATGCGAATGGGCAAGAACGCCCGCGCGGGTGCTCCGGTCACGCGCAACATCCAGGGCGGTGCCGTATGACCTCGCTCGACCTCAACCAGCAGGTGCGCGACGCCCACGAGAGGAACGACTACGACGGCCTGATCGCCCTGATCCCTTACGCGCGGTTGCTCGGCGTCGAGTGCCTGCGGATGGGCGAGGACATGGTGTTCCGTTTGCCGGCGAACAAGGACCTGATCGGTAACCCGACGCTCCCGGCGATTCACGGCGGGGTCATCGCCGGTTTCATGGAGCAGGCCGGTCTGCTGCACCTGCTGATGTTCATGGGCATTCCGCATATGCCGAAGATCATCGACTTCTCCATCGATTACCTGCGTGCCGGGCATTACCGCGATACCTATGCGCAATGCCAGGTCTGGCGCCAGGGGCGGCGCGTGGCGAATGTCGCGATCACCGCCTGGCAGAGCCGCCAGAGCGAGCCGATCGCCACCGCGCGGGCGCATTTCAAGGTCGACAAGCCTTGAACGAAGCGTCTTCCGGGTTGAGCGATATCGGTATGGCAACGCTGCTGGCGGGCAGCGGGGTTCTGCTGATCGCCATCGGGCTGCTCTGGCTGGTGCTGCTGGCCTTTCGCAGCAGCCTGCTGTGGGGCATCGGTGCGTTGCTGCCGCCGCTGACCCTGCTGTTCGTGCTGTTCCGCTGGAACCTGGCAAGCAGGGCCGTGCTGCTGTGCGCACTGGGCGTCATTCCGCTGGTGGTCGGGCTGACGATGATGGCCGGCAGCGATCCGCAGCGTCTGGAGCGGATTCTCAGCCTCGACTGGGCCAGACGCGAACCGGCGTTGCCGCCGGAACTGGACATCCGCCTCAACGGCCAGCTCAACGGCCAGCGCTTCGCACCGCAGCAGGGCGAGCTGATCGACGGCGTGCTCAGCCTGCGCGAGGAGGGTGAGGGCGCCGCCCACCGCGAGCTGCGCATCCGTCTGCACCGCCCGGTGACGGGCGCGGTGCGCCTCGACGTACTTCCCGAGGATCGCCCGGGCGTGGCGGACGTCGAGCTGAGCTGGCTGGCACCGGGAAGCCAGTTGCCGCACGTGCGAAGCCTGAGCGAGGGCTACAGTCTGCACCTCGACCTGCAACCGCTGGCGCCGAACAAGCTGGCCGGCGAATTCCACCTGTCGCTGCCGGCGCCGTACGCCACCCGCCTCAACGGCCGTGTCGAACTGTTCGCCGATCATCTGCGTTACCGCGAGGATGGGGTCGATACCCATCTCGATAACGAAGACACGCTGCGCTACGTGATCACCGATTACCTGCAACGCCGCTTCGCCACCCGCGAGGTGCGCGTGCAACCGCTCGCCGGGCTGGCGTGGCCGGCGAGTCGGGCCGACGTCGCCGTTCAGGCATCGATCGGCGGCAGGCCGCAGCGCCTGACGCTGCAGCTGAGCAAGACCCCCCAGCGAGGCTGGTTCGTGCAGGGCGATCATTATCCCCGCGTGCCGGATGAGCGGCCGGCTCCGGTGGATTCGCCACGCCGGCCGGTGGTCCAGGCAACCGACCCGCAGCCGCCGGCCAGGCCGCCTGAGCCTGTCGCCAGTGAGCCCCGGCCGCTGAGCGTCGAGCGCCTGCTCCAGCAGCCTTCCCGCTATCGCGGCAGGCTGATTCGCCTGCGCAGCGAGCGCGGCGTGAATGCCGAGGGACGCTTCGACGGGCTCGATACGGACGGGCACATCGTCATCCGTCGCGCCGTGAAGCCGCCCGGCGAGGCGTTGTTCCGCTTCTCCCCGGAGCAGGTCAGCGCCATCGAGCTGCTCGAACCCTAGGCCGCCGGTTATCCCGGCAATCCTGGCTAAACACTTGAAATCCCAGACGAAGCCCCCACCTTGGTGACATCCGCCGCTCCTGCGGCTTGTGCCATCCATGTGGAGTTCGATGACGATGAGTGTGGAAACTCGCAAAGAGACCCTGGGCTTCCAGACCGAGGTGAAGCAACTGCTGCACCTGATGATCCATTCCTTGTATTCCAACAAGGAAATCTTCCTTCGTGAGCTGATTTCCAACGCCTCCGATGCCGCCGACAAGCTGCGCTTCGAGGCGCTGGCGAAGCCCGAGCTGCTCGAGGGCGGCGCCGAGCTGAAGATTCGCGTCAGCTTCGACAAGGACGCCAAGACCGTCACCCTCGAAGACAACGGCATCGGCATGAGCCGCGAGGATGTGATCGCGCACCTGGGCACCATCGCCAAATCCGGCACCGCTGACTTCCTGAAGAACCTTTCCGGCGACCAGAAGAAGGATTCCCACCTGATCGGCCAGTTCGGCGTGGGCTTCTACTCGGCGTTCATCGTCGCCGACAAGGTCGAGGTGTTCACCCGCCGCGCCGGCCAGCCGGCCAGCGAAGGCGTGCTCTGGTCGTCGAAGGGCGAGGGCGAATTCGAGGTCGAGAACATCGACAAGGCCGAGCGCGGCACGCGCATCGTCCTGCACCTGAAAGAGGGCGAGGAAGAGTTCGCCGATGGCTGGCGCCTGCGCAACATCATCAAGAAATACTCCGACCACATCGCGTTGCCCATCGAACTGCCGAAGGAACACCACGGCGACGAAGAGAAGCCGGCCGAGACCGAGTGGGAAACCGTAAACCGCGCCAGCGCCCTGTGGACGCGTCCGCGTACCGAGGTGAAGGACGAGGAATACCAGGAGTTCTACAAGCACGTCGCCCACGACTACGAGAATCCGCTGGCCTGGAGCCACAACAAGGTCGAGGGCAAGCTCGAGTACACCTCGCTGCTCTACGTCCCGGCCCGCGCGCCGTTCGACCTGTACCAGCGCGAAGCGCCCAAGGGCCTCAAGCTATACGTGCAGCGCGTGTTCATCATGGATCAGGCGGACCAGTTCCTGCCGCTGTACCTGCGCTTCATCAAGGGCGTGATCGACTCCAACGACCTGTCGCTGAACGTCTCGCGCGAAATCCTCCAGTCCGGCCCGGTGGTCGACTCGATGAAGTCGGCGCTGACCAAGCGCGTGCTGGACATGCTGGAGAAACTGGCGAAGGGCGAACCCGAGCAGTACAAGAGTTTCTGGAAGCACTTCGGCCAGGTGCTCAAAGAAGGTCCGGCGGAAGACTTCGCCAACCGCGAGAAGATCGCCGGTCTGCTGCGCTTCGCCTCGACCTCCGACGAATCAGGCGAGCCCAGCGTGTCCCTGGCGGACTACGTCTCGCGCCTGAAGGACGGGCAGGACAAACTCTACTACCTGACCGGCGAAAGCTACGCGCAGGTGAAGAACAGCCCGCACCTGGAAGTCTTCCGCAAGAAAGGCATCGAAGTGCTGCTGCTCACCGACCGCATCGATGAGTGGCTGATGAGCTACCTCACCGAATTCGACGGCAAGCATTTCGTCGACGTCGCGCGCGGCGACCTGGACCTCGGCAAGCTGGACTCGGAAGAGGACAAGAAGGCCCAGGAAGAGGTCGCGAAGACCAAGGAAGGCTTGGTCGAACGCCTCAAGGCGGCGCTGGGCGAGCAGGTGGCGGAGGTGCGCGTGTCGCACCGCCTGACCGATTCGCCGGCGATCCTGGCGATTGGCGAGGCCGATCTCGGTCTGCAGATGCGCCAGATCCTCGAAGCCAGCGGGCAGAAGGTGCCGGATTCCAAGCCGATCTTCGAGTTCAACCCGACGCACCCGCTGATCGAGAAGCTCGATCGCGAACCCGACGAGGACCGCTTCGGCGAGCTGAGCCATATCCTCTTCGACCAGGCCGCCCTGGCCGCGGGCGACAGCCTGAAGGACCCGGCCAGCTACGTGCGTCGGCTGAACAAGCTGTTGGTCGAGCTATCCGCCTGAGCTGAGTAAGCGGTCAGCAAAAGGCCCGTCTCTTTCCGGAGGCGGGCCTTTTGTCGTTCTGGGTACAGAAAAAACCAATCGGGTCGTTATAGAGGATCAATGAGGCCCTTTCGCATGGAGGCTTTAGGCTGGGCGCGCCGCTGAGGTATTATGGTGGCATATTGATGCCACTCGGCTGCCCGACCGAATCGGGCCGTCGTCTTCAATCGATCAGAAGCGCCCCGAGGCGCTCACCCAGGCTTACCGGCCAGGGCTCGTCAGCTGTCAGCTCCTGAGTGCACGTAGAGCCGCCCCATGAATGAACTGATTTCCCTGTTCGGCGATACCCGCGACCCGGGCCTGCTCCTGCTCGCCAGCTACAACCCGTGGCTGGTGCTGCTTTCGCTGGCTATCGCGGTGTTCACCTCGAGCATGGCGCTGCAAATGGCCGGTGTGGCGCGTGCCAGCGCCAGTCTTCTCTATCGCCAGGTGGCGATCGGTACCGGTGCGCTGGCCCTTGGCGGTGGCGTCTGGTCGATGCACTTCATTGGCATGCTGGCCCTGCAACTCTGCACCGAAGTCAGCTACGAACCGGGTATCACCGTGTTGTCGGTGGTGCCGAGCCTTGGCGCGTCCTGGGTCGCCCTGCAGTTGCTCTCGCGACCGCGCCTGAGCGCCAGCGCCCTGTGGGTCGGCGGCCTGCTGGTGGGCGCCGGGATCGGCGCCATGCACTACGCCGGCATGGCGGCGATGCGCATGGGCCCGCTGCTGCGTTTCGATCCGATCTGGTTCGCCCTGTCGATCGTGGTGGCGGTCGGCCTTGCCGTGCTGGCGTTGTGGATTCGTTTCCGCCTGGCACGCGTGAAGAACCTGTCCTCGTTCCAGGCGGTGCTGATCAGCGGGAGCGTCATGGGGCTGGCGATTTCCGGCATGCACTACACCGGCATGATTGGCGCCCGTTTCGTCGGCAGCCCGACGCTGGACGTAGCCCAGAGCGCGCTGCACGCGAACTACATCGCCCTCGCCGTGACACTGATCGCGCTGACCCTCAGCGTGTTCGTGCTGGCTGCCAACAGCCTGCTGCGCTACCGGCTGATGTACCTGCAGATGCAGAGCAGCGAATCGAAGATGCGCACGCTGCTGGATACGGCGGTGGACGGCATCATCACCCTCGACCAGCGCGGCCATATCGTCAGCGCCAACCGCCTGGTCGAACGGCTGTTCGGCTGGTCCACCGAAGAGCTGATCGGCCGCCACTTCGAGATGCTGATGCCCGAGGCGGTGCGCCGTGAGTATGCCGGCTACCTGCACGCCTACGCGCACGGGGAGCCGGTGGACGTCGTTGGCCAGAGCCGCGAAACGCTCGGGCTGCGCCGCGACGGCACCTTGCTGCCGATACGCCTCGCACTGGGCATGGCGATGCTGCCTGACCAGATCCTCTTCGTCGGTTTCATTTCCGACATCAGCGAGCGCAAGGCGATGGAGCAATCGCTGCGCGAAAGTGAGCAGCAATATAGCTCGCTGATTCGCAACATCCCCGGGGTGTCCTTCCGCGTGCTGCTGGACGAGTACTGGACCGCCCTGTTCATGAGCGACGCGGTGGAGGGGCTGACCGGCTGGCCGGCAGAGGCGTTCATGGCGCAGGAAGTACGCATCGGCGAACTGATTCATCCCGACGACATGAAAGCGTTCGACGACGAGGTGAGGGCCTCCATCGCGGCCGGGCAAAGCTATGTGATCGAGTACCGTTTGATCGACCGCGAGGGTCACGAGCACTGGATCTGGGAGGGCGGCAGCGCCGTGCTCAATGACCAGGGCCAGCCGCAATGGGTCGACGGGGTGATGCTGGACATCACCGAGAGCAAGCTGCGCAACGCCGAATACGAAGGCACCGTGGAAGCCATTAGTCGCGTGATGGGCATGATCGAGTTCGATCTGGAGGGGCGCGTACTCACCGCGAACGCGAACCTGCTGGCGCTTTCCGGCTACACGCTGGAGGAAATCCAGGGTCGGCACCATAGCCTGTTCTGCTATCCCGACTACGTCGCCAGCGACGAGTACCAGGACTTCTGGCAGCGCCTGCGCGCGGGTGAATACGATGCCGGCGAATACCATCGGCGCGGCAAGAATGGGCGAAACATCTGGATTCAGGCGTCCTACAACCCGATCTTCGATAGCGATGGCAAACCTTTCAAGGTCGTCAAGTTCGCCACCGACGTCAGCGCCCGCCATGAAATCCAGAACCAGTTGCGCCTCGCCAAGGAGCGCGCCGAACAGGCCGCGGCCGCGAAAACCTCGTTCCTGGCCAACATGAGCCACGAGATCCGGACGCCGATGAACGCGGTGATCGGCTTCTCCGAGCTGTTGCTCGGCACCTCGCTGGACCCGACCCAGCGCCGCCATCTGGAAACCGTGCGGCACTCCGCGCGTTCGCTGCTGGGGCTGCTCAACGACATCCTCGACACCGCCAAATTGGAAAAGGGCGCGCTGGAGCTGGAGAGCGTGCCGTTCTCGCTGCGCGAGCTGTGCGAACAACTGGTCGCCTCGCTCAGCCTGAGCGCCGAGGCCAAGGGGCTGAGCCTGACGCTGGATTATTCGGCCGAGCTTGGCGCCTGGTTCTCCGGCGACCCGCTGCGCGTGCAACAGATACTGACCAATCTGCTCGGCAACGCGGTGAAGTTCACCGAGGCGGGCAGTGTGCGCCTGGCGGTGTTCGACGACCAGGGGCGTGTGCACCTGCGCATCGAGGACAGCGGCATCGGCATCGCCGCCGATCGTTTGCAGAAAATCTTCGATCCGTTCGCCCAGGCCGACGCCTCCATGAGCCGGCGCTTTGGTGGCACCGGTCTCGGTACCACCATCGCGCGCCAGTTGTGCGAGCTGATGAGCGGCGAGATCACCGTGGAGAGCGAGCTGGGCGTCGGCAGCGTGTTCCACGTGTTGCTGCCGCTGAAGGCAGTCGACGCCGGCCCGCTGGCCCTGGCGCCGCTGCGTCAGGAGCTGCCGCCGCTGGACATCCTGCTGGCCGACGACGTGCCGCAGAACCTCGAGCTGCTGAGCATGATCCTCGGCGAGCAGGGCCACCGTATCGTGCAGGCGCGCGACGGCGCCGAAGCCGTCGCGGCGTTCGAGTCCGGCCGCTTCGATATCCTGCTGCTCGACGTGCAGATGCCCGGCATGGATGGCCTGGAAGCGACCCGGCGGATTCGCGCCATCGAAGCGCAGCGCGGCATGCCGCGCACGCCGATCATCGCGATCACCGCCAGCGTGCTGGAAAAGGACCGCCGCAGCGCCCATGAAGCCGGAATGGACGGCTTCACCTCCAAGCCGATCGACGTCGCCGCGCTGTTCGCCGAGCTGGGCCGGGTGTTTGGTTTGCGTGCCGCGGCGAGCGTGCCGTCGGTGAGTGAGCCGGCCCACGGCGACGTGATCGACTGGGCGAGGGGCATGCGCCTCTGGAGCAGCGAACCAGCCTTGCGCGACGCCATTTCGCACTTCCTCGAGCAGAACCGGGACGCCTGTGCGCGGCTCGGCGCGGCGTTGCGTGCCGGCGATCGAAAAGCTGCCGTCGCGCAAGCCCATCGGCTGCGCGGGGTGGCGGGCAATCTGGCGCTGGTGGACCTCTGCGAGAGGGCCGCTACGCTGGAACAGGCGCTGAAGAATCCGGCGATGAGCGCTTTCGACGACCTTCAGGCTCAGTTGGCCAGCGCCTTCGCCGCGGTCACCGACAGCCTTGCTCTGCATGCGCCGCGCTCCGCTCCGAACTTCGCCGAGGCGGCGGACATGCCCTTCGATGCCGCCGCGCTGCGGGCACTGCTGCCTGGCTTCATCGACAGCCTGGAGCATGGCGAACTGAACGAGCCGCTGTGGGCGTCCGTGCGCAGCGCACTGGGCGAGGACGCCGCGGGGGCAGAACTGGCTGCGCTGGAACAGCTGCTCGAGGATTTCGAATTCGAGCGGGCGGCGCAGCAACTGCGGGGTCTGCAGGGCAGGTTGAGCACGGAGGAGGTCGCGTGATGGATCGAATGGACAATCGGCCCACGTTGCTGCTGGTCGACGATGAAGCGACCAATCTGCAGGTGCTCCGGCACATCCTGCAGGACGATTACCGGCTGCTCTTCGCCAAATCCGGCGCCAAGGCCCTCGAGCTGGCCCTCACCGAGTCGCCCGATCTGGTCTTGCTGGACGTGATGATGCCGGGCATGACCGGCCTCGAGGTCTGCAGCGCGCTCAAGGCCGAGCCGAGCACCGCGAGAATACCGGTGATCTTCGTCACCGCCCTGGCGGATACCGACGACGAGGCCAAGGGTTTCGAGGTCGGCGCCGTGGACTACATCACCAAACCGGTGAGCCCGCCGATCGTCAGGGCGCGGCTGCGCACTCATCTGTCGCTGGTGCACGTCGAAACGCTGCGCCAGACCCGCCTGGAAATCGTCCAGCGGCTCGGGCTGGCGGCGGAGTACAAGGACAACGAAACCGGCCTGCACGTGATCCGCATGAGCCATTACTCGCAAGTGCTCGCGCGTGCGGCCGGCTACAGCGAGGCGCAGGCGGAAGAGTTGCTGCACGCCGCGCCGATGCACGACGTCGGCAAGATCGGCATCCCGGACGCCATCCTGCGCAAGCGCGGCGCCCTCGACGAGGACGAATGGCGGGTCATGCGCAGCCACGTGACCATCGGCGCGCGGATCATCGGCGAGCACCCCTCCGGCCTGTTGCGCACCGCGCAACGCATCGCGCTCGGGCATCACGAGAAATGGGACGGTTCGGGTTATCCTCTCGGGCTGGCAGGCGAAGCCATCCCGCTCGAGGCGCGTATCGTCGCGATTGCCGATGTCTTCGATGCGCTCACCAGCGTGCGCCCCTACAAGGCGGCATGGACGGTGGAGGACGCCCTGGACCTGCTCCGGCGTGAAAGCGGACGGCATTTCGATCCGCGGCTGGTCGAGCTGTTCATGGGTTGTCTGCCGGACGTACTCGCAATCAAGGCCCGCTGGGCGGAGGAGTGAATCCCGCTCCGGCGGACCGACTTTTCATTCCAACGGAGAAACCTGATGACCTCGAATTCCCTGCAGGACGCCGTAGCCGAGCTGGCTGCCGCCCAGGTGCTGGCCAAACCGGTTGCCTATGAAATCGACGGCACGCCCCACGAAGGCTGGCTGGTGCATTCCGCCTCGCTGGCCGCGCCGCGGCCCGGCCTGCTGATGGTGCCGAACTGGATGGGGGTGACCGGCAATGCATTGAAGAAGGCCGCGCGTGTCGCCGCCGAGCGTTACGTGGTCTTCGTAGCGGATCTCTACGGCAGCGCCGTGCGTCCGCAGAATGCCGACGAGGCGGGCGCCGCCATCGGCCCGCTGGGCGCCGACCGCGGGCTGCTGCGTAAGCGCGCGCAGGCGGCGCTGACGACGTTCCAGGCCCAGGCCGGCGAAGCGCAACTCGACCTCGATCGTCTGGGCGCCATCGGCTTCTGCTTTGGCGGTTGCACGGTGCTGGAAATGGCCCGCGCCGGCGTGCCGCTGAAGGGCTTCGTTTCCCTGCACGGCACCCTGGATACGCCGAACCCGGAAGACGCCCGCAATATCCGCGGCTCGGTCCTCGTGCTGCACGGCGCCAATGACCCGCTGGTGCCGCAAACCCAGGTCCAGGGCTTCATCGCCGAGATGCAGGCGGCGCCCGGCGTGGACTGGCAACTGGTGCAGTACGGCGGTGCCGTGCACTCGTTCAGCAACCCGGCGGCCAACATGCCGGGGATGGCCGAATACCATCCGGTAGTGGCGGCGCGGGCGTTCCGCGCGCTGGACGACTTCTTCAGCGAAGCCTTCGCGCCGCGCGCCTGATCGGGCAGCTCTAGGCTGGCAGCTCGATGCGCCCGGTTTCGCCGGGCACCTGCGGCCAGTCGCCTGCGCTCCAGCGCTGACGGGCGCGCTCGATCAGCGCCGGGTCGCTGGCGACGAAATTCCAGTTCATCCGTCGCGGCCCGTCCAGCGGTGCACCGCCGATCAGCACCAGGTGCGAACTACCGCAGGCGCTCAGCGTCAGCGCTTCGCCGGGCAGCAATACCGTCAGCGTCTGCGCCGTCAGCGGCTGATCCTCCACCAGCGCCTCGCCATCGATCAGGTAGAGCGCGCGTTCCTCGTGTTCCGCCGGAATCAACAGCGACGCCCCTGCGCTGAGGCGTAGTTCGGCATACAGCGTTGGCGAGAGCACCGGCACCGGCGACTTCAGGCAGAAACCCTCTCCCGCGATCAGGCGGATATGCACGCCCAGGCTTTCGCTGGCTGGCAGGCTGTCGGCCGGGTGATGGCTGTAGCAGGGCTCGCCGCATTCGTCCGCGCGTGGCGACGCCAGCCAGACCTGCAGGCCGTGCAGCAGCGAGCCGCGTTCGCGCAGCGCCTCGGGCGTGCGCTCGACATGAGCCACCGCGCTGCCGGCGGTCATCCAGCTCACTTCGCCAGGGCGCACCTGCTGCGCCGAGCCGAGGCTGTCCTTGTGCAGCAGCTCGCCCTCGAACAGGTAGGTGAGGGTGGACAGGCCGATATGCGGGTGCTGCAGGATGTTCATGCCATGGCCGGGCGGGTACTGCGTCGGCAGCATGTGATCGAAGAACACGAAGGGGCCGACGCTGCGGCATTGCGCAGCCGGCAGGCTGCGCAGGATGGCCTGGCCGGCGAGTTCCTCGCGGTGGGCACGCAGAAGGCGAAGTTCGGACATGACGACGCTCCAGTTGAAGGTGCGAGGAGGATGCCCGCGTTACGCCTGGCAGAAAAGCGCTACTGGCTGAAGGCGCCTTCGCTGAGCTGGGTGTCGATGCTCACCTCGGCGGTGGTCATCAGCTTGTGCAGCGGGCATTTGTCCGCCACGCGCAGCAGGCTGGCGCGCTGCTCGGCGGTCAGCGAGCCCTTGAGCGTGAGGACCACGCTCAAGGCATAGCGGCCCTGGCGCTCCTCGCTGCCATCGTGGCTGACCTCGACGCTCACGCCGGTCAGCGGAATGCCCTTGTCGCGGGCGTAGCGGGTCACGGTGAGCGCCTTGCAGGTGCCCAGGGCGACGTCGAAGTAATCGTGCGGATCGGGCGCGCTGCCTTCGCCGCCGGCCGAGGTCGGCAGGTCGGTGTAGAGCTCGTGGCGTTCGTCCACCTCGATGCGCTGGCGGTAGTTGTCGCTGGATTCGCTGCTGACGATCACGCTCATCGTTGTTCTCTCATGCGGGAAGGCTACCCAATGGAGCGCTTATTATCGACGACGTTCCCTGCCGCTTGAAAGTCGTGGGCGGGAGGCGCCGCAGGCACGCCGATTGGATTATTCTGCGAGGCACCGACCACCATGGAGCAGACACACACGATGCAAGCGGATTTCTGGCAGGCACGCTGGTCACGCAACGAAATCGGTTTTCACCTCGACGAGGTGAACCCCTACCTTCGGCGCCACTGGCCCGCGCTGGGCGTGGAGGAGGGTGCGCAGGTGCTGGTGCCGCTGTGCGGCAAGAGCCTGGATATCGACTGGCTGGCGGCGCGCGGTCTGCGCGTGATGGGCGTGGAGTTGGCGGAACGGGCGGTGCAGGACTTCTTCGCCGAGCGGGAACTGGAAGCGCAGGTCGAGCAGCGCGGCGTGTTCAGCGTGCATCGGCATGGCGACATCGAGCTGTGGTGAGGCGATTTCTTCGCCCTGAGCGCCGAGGACGTCGGCGATTGCGCGGCCCTCTATGACCGCGCCGCGCTGATCGCCCTGCCGCCGACGATGCGCCGTGCCTACGTAGAGCACCTGGAGCGCATCCTGCCATCGCGCAGCGACGGCCTGCTGATCACCCTCGACTATGACCAGGCGCAGATGAGCGGCCCGCCGTTCGCCGTCGCGGACGCGGAGGTGCGGGAGTTGTACGCGGGCTGGCGGATCGAGCCGCTGGAGTCGCTGGACGTGCTGGGTGAGAACTGGAGATTCCTCCAGCGCGGGCTGACGCGGCTGCAGGAGAGCGTCTACAGGCTGCGTCGATAGCCAGGTCGCGGGCAGCAAAAAGGGCGGTCGAGACCGCCCTTTTTTCATGCCCGCCCGAATCAGCCGCGCTGGCGCAGCGCCTGGATGCGTTCCTCCAGCGGCGGGTGGCTCATCAGCAGCCCGGCGAGGCCGTTCTTCAGGCCGCCGTTGATGCCGAACGCGGTCAGGCTGTCGGGCATCTGCACCGGCACGCCCTGCTCGGAACGCAGGCGCTGCAGGGCGCCGATCATCGCGTTGGTGCCCGCCAGGCTGGCGCCGGCCTCGTCGGCACGGAACTCGCGACGGCGCGAGAACCACATGACGATGATCGAGGCGAGGATGCCCAGCACCAGCTCGGCGAAGATGGTCGCGACGAAGTAGCCGATACCGTGGCCGTCCTCGTTCTTGAAGATCGCCTTGTCGACGAAGTTGCCGAAGATTCGCGCGAAGAACATCACGAAGGTGTTCACCACGCCCTGGATCAGGGCCAGGGTGACCATGTCGCCATTGGCTACGTGGCCGATCTCGTGGGCCAGTACGGCTTTCACCTCGTCCGGCGAAAAGCGTTCGAGCAGGCCCTGGCTGACGGCGACAAGGGCATCGTTGCGGTTCCAGCCGGTGGCGAAGGCGTTCGCCTCGTAGGCGGGGAAAATGCCCACTTCCGGCATCTTGATGCCGGCGTCGCGGGACAGTTGCTCGACGGTTTGCAGCAGCCACTGCTCATGGCGGGTACGCGGCTGGCTGATGATCTGCGTGCCGGTGCTCATCTTCGCCATCCACTTGGAGATGAACAGCGAGATCAGCGAGCCGGCGAAACCGAAAACGGCGCAGAAGACCAGCAGGCTGCCGTAGTTCTGACCGGTGAAGCGGTCCACCCCGAGCAGCTTGAGGGTGATGCTGGCGATGACCAGTACCGCCAGGTTGGTGGCCAGGAACAACAGGATGCGCATCATGGTTAAAACGATCCTCACGGGATAACAGAGTAAGTACGTCGGCTATATAAGGGGCGCCATCGGTCAGTTCAACCAGGCTCTGGTATCAAACTGTGTCCTGGGCGCCCTGCGGCGGGTCATTCCGGCGCGCGGTCGAAGATCAGCCGGGCCAGCCGGGCGATGCGCTCGCTCTGGCCCTCGGCCAGCGCCTCGCGCAACTGGTGGGCGAGGGTGCCCTGCACGCGGCGCACGGCCGCCGGCAGTTCGGCGTCGCCGGCCACGTGCGGTACCGCCCTGGACAGGCGCAGGAAGCCCTTCTCGCTGAGTACTGCCTGATCGAGCGCTTCGTAGCGGATGCTCGACTCGTAGCGGATGTAGCCCTCGTCGGCGAGCCAGATCAGCGCGCCGAGGCAGTTCTGGTGGCGCTTGCTCGGCAGGCCGAATTCGTCGGGCTCCTCGAAACCGATGAGATCCACGACGTACAGCCCGACCTTGCGCGGGAACGCCTGATAGAGCAGCAGCATGCCGGCAGCGGCATCCTTGTAGAACTCGTCGATCTGCAGGTCCATCAGGCGCCCCGCTGGCTCACTGGCGATAGGTCTTGAGGAAGTTGCCGATGCGCCCGATGGCCTGCTCGAGGTCGTCTACGCGCGGCAGCGTGACCACCCGGAAGTGGTCCGGCCACGGCCAGTTGAACGCGGTGCCCTGGACGATCAGCAGTTTCTCCGACAGCAGCAGGTCGAGGACGAACTTCTCGTCGTTGTGGATCGGGCAGACCTTCGGATCGATCCTCGGGAACGCGTAGAGCGCGCCCATCGGCTTGACGCAGCTGACGCCGGGGATGTCGTTGAGCAGCTCCCAGGTGCGGTTGCGCTGCTCCAGCAGGCGGCCATTGGGCAGCACCAGGTCGTTGATGCTCTGGTAGCCGCCCAGCGCGGTCTGGATCGCATGCTGGCTCGGCACGTTGGCGCACAGGCGCATGTTGGCAAGGATGTCGAGGCCCTCTATGTAGCTCTGCGCGTGCTGCTTGGGCCCGGAAATCGCCACCCAGCCGGAGCGGAAACCGGCCACGCGGTAGGACTTGGACAGCCCGTTGAAGGTCAGGCAGAGCACGTCCGGGGCCAGCGACGCGGTGGAAACGTGTACCGCGTCGTCATAGAGGATCTTGTCGTAGATTTCATCGGAGAACAGCGCCAGGCCATTCTGCCGCGCCAGTTCGACGATGCCCTCGAGCACCGCTTTGGAGTACACCGCGCCGGTCGGGTTGTTCGGGTTGATCAGTACGATCGCCTTGGTGTTCGGCGTGATCTTGGCCTTCATGTCGGCGAGGTCGGGGAACCAGCCGGCCTGTTCATCGCACAGGTAGTGCACCGGCTTGCCGCCGGAAAGCGCCACCGCGGCGGTCCACAGTGGGTAGTCGGGGGCCGGGATGAGCACCTCGTCGCCGTTGTTGAGCAGCGCCTGCATCGACATCACGATCAGCTCGGAAACGCCGTTGCCCAGGTAGATGTCCTCGATCCCGACGCCTTCGACCTGCTTCTGCTGGTAGTACTGCATCACCGCCTTGCGCGCGCTGAACAGGCCTTTCGAGTCGCTGTAGCCCTGCGCGGTGGGCAGGTTGCGGATCACGTCCTGGAGGATTTCCTCGGGCGCCTCGAAACCGAACGGCGCCGGGTTGCCGATGTTCAGCTTGAGGATGCGCTGGCCTTCCTCTTCCAGGCGCTTGGCGTGCTTGAGCACCGGGCCGCGGATGTCGTAGCAGACGTTGGCGAGCTTGTTCGATTTGCTGAACTGCATGAGGCTGGATGTCCCGAATGGCGCGGCGGACGGTCGCGCTTGGAGGAGGGCGGAGAGGGGGCGGGCCGCAACCCGGACGCCAGGCCGCTGTCGAAAGTCAGGCATGATACGTCCGGCCCGATGACCGGAAAAGGTACAGCCCGGGCTTTTTTCCGCTACGAGGTAACCCCATGGACAAGCTTGAAAAAAACCTGGACGCCTGGCGCGAGGAGCTCTCCGACGAGCAGTTCCACATCTGCCGCCTGGGCGGTACGGAGCGCCCGTTCACCGGTAAGTACAACGACAGCAAGACGCCCGGCCTCTACCGCTGCGCCTGCTGCGACGCCGCATTGTTCGACTCCGAAACCAAGTACGACTCCGGCAGCGGCTGGCCGGCGTACTTCCAGCCGGTGTCGCCCGAGGCGATCCGCGAACTGGAGGACTTCAGCCACGGCATGCACCGTGTCGAAGTACGCTGCGCGCGCTGCGACGCCCACCTCGGCCACCTGTTCCCAGATGGTCCGCGCCCGACCGGTATGCGCTACTGCATCAACTCGGCGTCGCTGAAGCTGGAACCGCGCGACGCCTGATTCCACCAGAAGCACCGCCCCCGTAGGGTGGGCTTCAGCCCACCTTACCTAACGCTGTAACGTCGCTGCTTGGCGAACTGAAAAGGTCTCGTGGATCAAGATAAATTGTGTGCAATTCAATTGATTGCTATGTTTCGCCTTCTTCCATCGACAAGGACAACAATCATGGGCGACGTACTCCTCGACATACCCTGCACCACCATCAAGGGCGAACAGAAATCCCTCGCCGACTTCGGTGGCAAGGCCCTGCTGGTGGTGAACACCGCGAGCAAGTGCGGCTTCACCCCGCAATACCAGGGCCTGGAAAAGCTCTGGCAGGATTACAAGGACCGTGGCCTGGTGGTGCTTGGTTTCCCGTGCAACCAGTTCGGCAAGCAGGAGCCCGGCGACGAGAGCGCCATCTCCGAATTCTGCGAACTGAACTTCGGTGTCAGTTTCCCGCTGTTCAAGAAGGTCGACGTCAATGGCGCCGCCGCGCACCCGCTGTTCGTCCAGTTGAAGAAGCGTGCTCCCGGCTTGCTCGGCAGCCAGGGCATCAAGTGGAATTTCACCAAGTTCCTGATCGGCGCCGACGGCCAGCTGGTCAAGCGTTTCGCGCCCACCACCAAGCCCGAGGAGCTGACCGGAGAGATCGAGGCGTTGCTCAAGTGAGTGCTGCCGAGGAGGCCGGTCTGGCGCTGGATCAGCAGATCTGCTTCAAGCTGTACGCCGCTTCGCGGGCGGTCATCCGCGGCTACAAGCCGATGCTCGATGCGCTCGGCCTGACCTATCCGCAGTACCTGGCGATGATGGTGCTCTGGGAATGGCAGGCCAGCGATCCCGGGCAGCCGACGGTCAAGGCGCTGGGCCAGCGCCTGATGCTGGATTCCGGAACCCTGACGCCGTTGCTCAAGCGCCTCGAGCAACTCGGCCTGGTACGCCGGCAGCGCGCCGTTCGGGACGAGCGGGAGGTGCACCTCGGTCTCACCGAGGCTGGCCTGGCCTTGCGTGGCCAGGTTCCCCCGGTGCAGCAGCGCCTGCACTGCATGGCGGATGTGGATGCCGGTGAGCTGATCGAGCTGCGCGAACGACTGGACCGGCTGCTGCACCTGCTCGATCGCTGAAGGGCGGTTCGCTAGTGGGCGGAGGGTGAAAACCAGGTGTCGAGCATCGCCGCCAGTTCTTCGCGGCGGAACGGCTTGGCCAGGTAATCGTTCATCCCGCAGCTGCGGCAGCGCTCGCGTTCGTCCGGCAGGGCATTGGCGGTGAGCGCGATGATCGGCAGGTCGGCCCAGCGTCCGTCGCGACGAATTCGCCGGCTGGCTTCGTAGCCGTCCATCACCGGCATGTTGCAGTCCATCAGCACCAGATCGACGTCCTGCTCCTCCAGGTACGCCAGCGCCTCGGCGCCATGTCCGGTGACCGCCACCTCGCAGCCCAGCTTGCCGAGCATGCCCTTGGCCACGAGCTGGTTGACCGCGTTGTCTTCGACCAGCAGCACCCGTGCGCGGCGCAACGGCTTTTCCTCGCGCTGCTGTGGATCGACGTTGGTCGGCTCCTGGCCGAGCAGGCGTGACAGCGACTGCGCGAGCGCGGCGCGCGACAGCGGTCGTGCCAACTGCTCCAGCGGTGCCAGGTGCGCCGTTTCCTCGGTCGGCAGGAAGTTGCCGTAGGCCGTGATCAGCAGCAGCGGC
Source organism: Pseudomonas sp. UBA3153 (assembly GCF_002364635.1). Taxonomy (NCBI): domain Bacteria; kingdom Pseudomonadati; phylum Pseudomonadota; class Gammaproteobacteria; order Pseudomonadales; family Pseudomonadaceae; genus Pseudomonas; species Pseudomonas sp. UBA3153. The sequence continues at coordinate 35,786 of NZ_DEYR01000032.1, read as the reverse complement.
GCCGAGGTTTCGGCTCGCAGGCCGAGCAGGTTTTCCGCGCGATCGCTGATCAGCAGATCGACCTTTGTCCCGGAGAGCGACTGCGAAGGGTCCTGGCGCCAGTACTTCAGGCCGAACGCCGGCAGCCAGGTGTCGAGGAGTTCATCCAGGCCGCTGTCGGCGGCGATCTGCGCGACGACCCGCCCGGTCATGCGGTGGACGGGCGCGGCCAGCTGGTGCGCCGGCAGTGGCAGGTCGACGATGAACTGGCTGCCCTGGCCTTCGCGCGAATCCAGCTCAAGCTCGCCCTGCATGGCTTCGCAGAGGCGCCGTGCCAGCGCCAGGCCGAGCCCTGTGCCGCCGTACTGGCGGGTGATGCCGGCGCCGCCCTGGGCGAACGGATGGAAGATCCGCGCCTGGGCCGCGGGCGGGATACCGATTCCGGTGTCGCGGACGATGATGCAGACACCGTTCGCGCTGGGCCGGACCTTCACATCGACGCGACCCGTGCGGGTGAACTTGAGCGCATTGGAAAGCAGATTGCTGACGATCTGCCTGACACGCGTCGGATCGCCCAGCAACTGGCTCGGCAGCCCCGGCGAGATCAGGCAGGTTAACTCCACGCCGGGGCTGGCGTTCTGCGACAGCAGGCTGGCGGTGTCCTCCACCAGGCTGCCGAGGTCGAAGGGGATCCGCTCCAGCTCCAGTTGCCCGGCCTCGAACTTGGACAGGTCGAGGATATCGTTGAGCAGCTCCACCAGGACCTTGCCCGAGTCATGGGCGATCGACAGCTGCTGGCGCTGCTCGGTGCCTAGCGGGCCGTCCATCGACAGCGAAAGCATCCCCAGCAGGCCGTTCAACGGCGTCCGGATTTCGTGGCTCATGTGAGCGAGGAAGGCGGCACGTGCCTGCGCGGTTTCCTGTGCGGTTCGCTTGGCGGCCTGCAGGTCGCGGTTGGAGGCCATGAGGCGCGCGTTGGCCGCTTCCACTTCGGCGGTGCGCGCCGAAACGATGTCTTCGAGTTCGCCGAGGTACTGCGTCAGTCGATTCTCGGCTTCGCGGCGCTGCTCGATCTCGGCACTGGTCAGCTGCAATTGCTGATTGATGGCATGCACCAGCACGCCGATTTCGTCGTGCTCGTGGCCCGCCGGTAGCTCCAGCCGCTGATGCGGATCACGCGGGTCGCGGGTGCTCAGTGCACGCGCCAGGCCGACCAGCGGCTTGGTCAGCATGGCGTAGAACATCACCAGCAGGATCAGCGAAAGCAGCAGGCTGCGGGCGAAGCCGGAAAGAAGGGTGATCAAGGAGCGGCGCAGGAAGTGGTCGCCGAAGGCATAGGTGTCGACTTGCAGACGCAGCAGGCCGAGGTTCTCGCCGGGGTCGTGGTCGACGAACAGGGTCGATTCGAAGCCGCGGTGCTCGCCAAACAGCATGTCGCTGAACAGTCGATAGCCGTCGACATGCGGTGTCCGGCTGACGCTCGCCAGGGTCACCCCGTCGTTGTCGATGATTTCCGCACGGATCACGGCGGGGGATTGCAGCAGGCCTTCGACCAGTTCCTGCGCCAGTTCCGCGTCGATGTTGTAGGCGATGCGCGCCGCGGGGTTGTGGGCGATTTCCAGCAGCGTCTGCATCTCGCGATCGATGGACGCATCTTCGCTGGCATAATCGACGCCAACCTGGATCAGGCTCAGTAGCGTGCCGAGAATGAATGCTACCAGTACCGTCAGGCTGGCCTGCTTGAATGACAAGCGGTCGGTGAACGATATATCCATGGGTAGCGGCCAACTCGAGTCCGTCGCCGTCCAAGCATAGCCCAATCAACCGCGTCGCCGGCATCGCCCGGTGCGTCATCGACGAGTCGCAGGAGTATTCGATGGAACCCCGTTTGTCCGCCTTTCTGGAACGTGCCGAAAGCCTCCTGGCCCGCCTTGATCCGCTGCTCCCGGCGGTGCGCCCTCCGCTCGACTGGGACCACTGCCTGGCCGCGCGCTGGCAGCGCGAAGGGCGCTCCGGTTTCCTGTTGCCCTTGCAGGTCAGCCTCGACCTGAACCTCGACGACCTGATCGGCGTCGACCGCCAGCGCGAGCAGCTGGCGCGCAACACCCGGCAGTTCCTCGACGGCCTGCCGGCGAACCACGCCTTGCTCTGGGGCGCTCGGGGCACCGGCAAGTCGTCACTGGTCCGGGCGCTGCTGGCTGAAAACGCTGCCGCTGGCCTGCGCCTGATCGAGATCGAGCGGGATCACCTGGCCGATCTGCCGCGGGTGGTCGAGCAACTGATGCGTCTGCCGCAGCGTTTCGTGCTGTTCTGCGATGACCTGTCGTTCGAGGCGGGCGAGGGCGACTACCGCGTGCTCAAGAGCGTGCTCGACGGCTCGCTGGAGCGCGCGCCGGAGAATGTGCTGCTCTACGCCACCTCGAACCGCCGCCACCTGGTGCCCGAGAAGCAGAGCGACAACGAGAACTGGCAGATGGTGGATGGCGAGCTGCACCCCAACGAGGCGGTGGAGGACAAGATTGCGCTGTCCGACCGCTTCGGCCTATGGCTGTCTTTCTATCCCTTCACCCAGGAGCATTTCCTCGATGTCGTGCGCCACTGGATCGGCAGCATGGCGGAACAGGCGGGCCTGAAATGGCAATGGAGCGAGGAGCTGGAGAAGCAGGCGATCCGCTGGGCTTCGGGTCGTGGCAACCGCAACGGGCGCTGCGCGTACCAGTTCGCCCGCCAGTGGGTCGGGCTGCAATTGCTGGGGACCGAGGCATGATCGCGCTCGACGAGGTCGGCGAGGGCCTCGAAGGCTACGGCCTGCTGGCGGCGCAACTGGAATCGCTGCTGGCCGGCGAGCGCGATTTCATCGCCAACGCGGCGCAGTTCTCGGCGTTCCTGTTTCATGAGCTTGGCGCGCTGAACTGGGCGGGGTTTTACCTGGCGCGTGGCGAGGAGCTGGTGCTGGGGCCGTTCCAGGGCAAGGTGGCCTGCGTGCGGATTCCCTTCGGGCGTGGCGTCTGCGGCACCGCGGCGGCAACCGGGAAAACCCAGCGGGTCGAGGATGTGCATGCATTTCCGGGTCACATCGCCTGCGACAGCGCCTCGAACAGCGAACTGGTCATTCCGTTGCTTAAGGACGGGCGACTGATCGGCGTGCTCGACCTGGACAGCCCCGACCTGGCCCGCTTCGGTGAGGCGGACCAGCAGGGCCTGGAGCGTCTGGCGGCGATCTTCCTGCGGCTGACCGACTGCTGAGCGTAGTCCTCAGTCGTAGATTTTCTTCTTCTGCCAGACGTCATCCTCCTCCAGCTGCGACAGGCCGGCATTCAGCTCGGTGTTTTCTTCCAGATGTGGCTGGTCGGAGGCGAGGATCATCGCTTCGGTCTGCGCCAACTGTTGCTCCAGCTTCTCGCGCTCTGCCTTGTACTGCGCGACGTTGGGCTGCTTGCGCAGGAACTGCACGCCACGCTCGTAAGCCAGCCGCGCCTGACGCGGCAGCTTCTGTTGCAGCGCCTGCTGACCGAGGTTGGTGAAGAACTCGATGTGGAGCAGCACCAGGATGTGCCGCACGTTGGCGATCCACTGCTTGGCATCGTTGGCCGAGAGCAGGCCTTCCTGCGCGGCGCGGGTGATCTGCCCGTGCAGCGTTTCCAGCTGGAAACGCACTTCCTTGGCCTGACCGTCATTGTTGATCGGCTGCGGCGGGTTGCCCGGGACTATGCCTTCACCCTGGGCGAACAGCGGCTGCAGGTAGGCGATGCGGGCGCGCAGCTCGGCGTTGTTCTTGTCGACCGTCAGCAGCCGTTCGCTGAGCTTGAGCTCCAGCCCGACCAGCAGCAGCTTGAGCGACGGCGTCATGTACTGCCCGGGGAAGACCTCCGACAGATCGCCGATGCGACGGGTGCGGTCCGTGAGGTCAGCGCGCAGCCGCGCTTTCTCCAGCGCGTTGTTTTCCACCATGTGGTTGATGTAGCCGATGCCCAGCAATAGCAGGATGCCGGCGGCTACCAGAACCGAAATGACGATGGGTGACATCTTCTTCACCTTAGTAGTGTGCGCGTTTTGCCCGAGTGTAGAGGCTTGGCGTGTCATCCGATAGTGGCGCGCTGACAGCAGTTGAAGTCGTTGATTTAAAAAAATATTTGAAGGGTGCTTGACGACCTTTCGAAGGCTAAATAGAATGCGCGCCACTTCCAGCGTGAAGCCAAAAGCGAAACGCCAGAAGCCGGAAAAGAAGTTGTAAGTTCCGGGCTGCGTCCCCTTCGTCTAGTGGCCTAGGACACCGCCCTTTCACGGCGGTAACAGGGGTTCGAGTCCCCTAGGGGACGCCATTGCGGGAATAGCTCAGTTGGTAGAGCACGACCTTGCCAAGGTCGGGGTCGCGAGTTCGAGTCTCGTTTCCCGCTCCAAATCTGCAGTCAGGCTCACCAAAGCCTGATAGCCAAAAAAGGCGGCCTCTGGGCCGCCTTTTTCGTTTTCGGCATTCTTCCCATGCGCGGTGCTCTCCCGCGCGGCGTCCCCAGCGAAGCTAGCCGGCCAGCAGTTCCGCTGCGTACCTCTCGAGGCGTGCTTTCACCAATGCGGCGCCATGCCGGGTGAGTACGTTCATTTCCGCTTCGGACAGCCGCCTCAGGTTGGTATCGATGGCCGAGGCGAAAGCGGCGTCGCCGGCCTGGGCCTCGCCTTCGGTGCTGTCTATGGAGAACCACATCGGTTTCGGCCCGACGCCGGCCAGGGCGCGATGCTCGAGGCGGTCGAATTCCAGGCCGCGTATCTGTTCCATCATGATATCCAGCCCGGCCTTCAGGACGATGGCGCCGGATTCCGTGGGGCGGCTGTCGAGAGCGAAGGGCTTGCCGCCGTCGCTGACGATCAGGTAGTCCAGTGCATTTCTCTTCGCCAGCAGCGGGTTGATGCCCATGTTGTCGTAGACGCCACCGTCGGTCAGGGTCACGTACTCCATGGCGAACTCGGTCTTCGGTTGGTAGCGGTCGGGGCCGAGCCGAAGCGGCGGGAAGACCGGTGGAAACGCCGAGGACGCCGCGACTGCCAGGCTCAGGGGGAAGGCCGGTGCTTCGATCACGCCGAGTTCGTACTCGCCGAGTTCGCTGGGTTTGCCGCCGCCGGAAACGAAGAAGAACAGGTTCCCGGTCGCCAGGTTGGTGGCGTTCAGATAGAGGCGTGGACCCGCGCTCAAGGCCGCCAGCGTTTTTCCGCTTACCAGATGCTTGTCGTAGGAGTCGGCGAGTTTTTCCAGGCGGGTCTCGAAGATGTCCAGGGCGCCGCCAATGAACGAGGCTACCGCGATCGACTGGGTACGCAGGTAGCTGTCGAGCGGCCCCAGCCTGTTCTGCGCCTGCCAGTTCAGCGCCACGCTGGCACCGGCGATGCTGCCTCCGCTGACGCAGCTGATCAGGTCCAGCTTGCCGAGCAGGCCGAGCGCCTCGAGCTGGCGCATCACGCCCAGATGAAACGCCGCCGAGCGAAATCCTCCGCCGGACAGCGCCAGCCCGATTCGTTTGCTTTGTCCATTCAGCTCGATCGCCATGTCGATGTCCTCTGTGGCTTTTGCGGGAGCATCTGGCCAGAAGCGCTGACATCGCTGGCTGAAGCTGCGACATAGGCTAGCAGCGCGCTGGGAAGCGCCAACGACCCGGGCGGGTGAAATCGCCCTTCGGCTAGTCGATGTGGCGATAGCGATGAGGCCGAATCGGTCTATGGACGGCTTTTGACAGGGGTCTGATTCGACTCTTGACTGCAAACACCCCGGCAGTGCTTGAGTCTTCCTGCCGTTCAGTACGTTCGGTCAACGCCGTTGGCAAGGACATCCGATGGGCAACTCCGACTACCTGCAACCGGCCATGCGCAAGCTGCGCGTGTACGCCCTCGATCCACAGGCCTCGACGCTGATCGAGACGGCACGGATCAACCACGCCACGGTGTCGATTCCCTGGGAGGAACGCTGGGAGGAGGGCATTTCGCCGGGGCCGGTGAACGAATACCTGGAGGTCATCGACGTCGATCCCGCCAGCGACCAGTTCTACCAGCCGGTGGACCTCAACCACCCGCATCTGCTGGCGCAGGATGGCCTGACGCCGTCCGAGGGCGATCCGCGTTTCCATCAGCAGATGGTATTCGCCGTGGCCATGAAGACCGTCAAGCTGTTCGAGCGGGCGCTGGGGCGCAAGATCTTCTGGTCGCCCATCTGGGATGGCGAGCAGTACCAGCCGGTGCCGAAGCTGCGCATCTATCCGCATGCGCTGCGCGAGGCCAACGCCTATTACAGCCCGAGCAAGAAAGCCCTGCTGTTCGGCTACTTCAAGGCGTCGCTGAGCGATCCGGGGGTGAACCTGCCGGGCGGTTGGGTGTTCACCGCGCTGTCCCACGACATCGTCGCCCACGAAACCACCCATGCGATCCTCGACGGGCTGCATCGGCGCTACATCGAGTCGACCAGCGTCGACAGCCTGGCTTTCCACGAGGCATTCGCCGACATCGTCGCACTAATGATGCATTTCACCCTGCCGGAAGTCGTTTCCAGCCAGTTGGCTACGCGCCGCGGTCGCCTGTCCGAACGTTCCTGGCTCACTGGGCTGGCGCGCCAGTTCGGCGAGGCGACCGGGCGTTACGCGGCGCTGCGCGAAGCCATCGACGACAAGAACGGCGACCAGTTGCCCGATCCCACTCTGCTGGCGACGCTGACCGAACCGCACGAGCGGGGCGCGATCCTGGTGGCGGCCATCTTCGATGCCTTCGTCACCATCTACGAGCAACGCACGGCGGACCTGATGCGCCTTTTCGGTGGCGACGAGCAGAATCCGCGGCCGCTGGCGCCCGAACTGATCGAGCGCTTGACCCGCGAGGCGGTGAAGTCCGCCGATCATGTGCTGCGCCTGTGCATCCGCGCGCTGGATTACCTGCCGCCGGTGGACGTGCACTTCGGCGAGTTCCTGCGCGCCATCGTCACCGCCGACACCGATCTGGTGCCGGACGATCCGATGCACTACCGCCTGGCGGTGATCCAGGCGTTTCGCCGTCGCGGCATCCTGCCCGACCGGTGCCTGTCGCTGGCGCCGGACAGCCTGCTCTGGGAGTCGCCCATCGACCCGCCGGCGGTGGACGAGTTGCTGCAGTTCAAATACTCGGCACACGGGAAAACCGCCGCCCAGTTGCGGTTGACGCCGCAGTACCGGCGCGACAAGGCCTTCGCCCAGTCCGAGGAGAACCGCCTGCTGGTCTGGCAATGGCTGATGCGCTCCCAGGCCAGCGATCCGCAGTGGGAGCGCACGCTCGGCGTCTGGTTCATGGCCCGCGAGGCGGCCGAGGGCATCGCCGGTTCGCTGTTTCCCGGCACGCGCGGGCATGCCAGGCAGCCTGCCGTCGAAGTCCATTCGGTGCGCACCAGCCGGCGCGCCGGACCGGACGGGCAGGATCTGCGGCAACTGGTGATCGAGATCACCCAGCGCCGTCGCGGCTACTTCTCCGAAGAACGACAACTGGCGCAGGACGCCCTCCCGCTGGCACCGGCGGAACCCGGCAGCTGGGATTTCACCTTTCGCGGCGGCGCCACGCTGATCATCGACTTGCGCGACGGCTCGCTGCGCTACGTGATCCGCAAGCGCATCGACGACGGTGTTCGCCTCGATGCTCAACGCCATTTCCTGCAGGCCGGGCAGGCCGGACTGGCGATGACCTACCGGGGCCGCGCAAGCAGGACAATCCGTTCGCCATGACCCACCGCGGAGTCTGACCCCATGGGCGCATCCATTCCCAACGGCTCCATGGCGGTACGCATGTACCGCGGCATCCTCGGCGACTGCTTTCTGCTGCGCTACGGCCAGGCCGAACGCGACATCCACATCCTCATCGATTGCGGCGTGCTGCAAGGCGTGAAGGGCGCGAAAGAGCAGATGAGGCGCATCGTCGACGACCTCCACGCCACCACCGGCGGGGTGCTGGATCTGGTGGTGCTGACCCACGAACACCACGATCACCTGTCCGGTTTCCTCTACGAGAAGGAGCGCTTCTTCGGCGACGCGTTCACCATCGACGAGCTCTGGCTCGCCTGGACGGAGAACCCGAGCGATCCGCAGGCGATCCGTCTGCACGCCCGATTCGACAGGGTGAAAAGCGCGCTGGCGAAAGTCACCGCGATCGCCCGTTCCAGCAGCGCCTTCAGCCAGGACCCGAGGATCGGCACGGTGGCGTCGCTGGCGGAATTCATCCCGCCTGCCGACGGCGGTGATGCAGTAGGCGCCAAGCAGTCGATCATCGAACGGCTGCGGCGCAAGGCGGGCGGGCAGGCAACGTGCTACCTGGAACCGGGCGACGTGGTCCGGCCGCGGGCGGCGCCGACCTTGAAGGTCAACGTGATGGGGCCGCCGCGCGACGAGCTGCGCCTGCGCAAGGACCTTCCATCGGCGGGCACCGGCAAGGAGGTTTACCTGAGCAGTCTCGACGAGGCGATCGCACTGGAGGACCACGCCCTGCGAGCGCTCGGTGAGCCCGTGGTGGAGCAGGGTTCGCCTTTCGCCCAGCCGCACCGGCGCAGCCGAGAAGAGGCGCGAAAGGCGGGGATGGCCCAGCCTCCCGGTCCTTTGGCGAGCGTCGAGCAGCGCTACTTCGACGCCGACCAGGCGTGGCGGAACATCGAGGACGAATGGCTCGACAGCGCCGAGTGCATTGCCCTGAAGATGGATTCCGACACCAACAACACCAGCCTGGTGCTGGCGTTCGAGTTGCCCGATGGCCAGGTACTGCTGTTCCCCGGCGATGCCCAGGTCGGCAACTGGATCTCCTGGGGCGACCAGACCTATCCGCGCGCCGCCATCGATGGCGAGCCGGCGCCACAGGTGCTGGACGACATCCTTCGGCGGGTCACGCTGTACAAGGTCGGCCACCATTGCAGCCACAACGCCACCGCCAAGGCCCTTGGCCTCGAGAAGATGACCGACTCGCGCCTCGTGGCGATGATCCCGGTGGTCGCGGCCGTCGCCGAGGGCAAGGGCTGGCAGATGCCTTACCCGGAACTGCTGACAGCGTTGCAAGCACGCACGCAACGCCGCGTGCTGGTCGGCGACAGCGATCCCGAGCGCGAGGCCGATATCTTCGCGCAGAACCCCACCAGCAGCCGCGCTCCGGCGGAGCTGAGCTATGCGCAGGATGGGTTGTGGGTCGAGCTGGGCATTCCCTGCGCGGTATGACGCGCCGATGACCGAGCCTGATTTCGGCGATGCCGGCCGGCCGCCTGAAGGCGAGCACCCCAGCAGACAAAAAAAAAGGCCCTCGCGATCGATTCGCGAGGGCCTTTTTTCGGCTTGCCCGTCAGTGCTTGGCGGTCTGCTCGGGCAGCGACAGGAGTTGACGCTCCTGGCCCCAGTCGAAGGGTTCGCCTTTCTCTTCGGCTGCGAAGCGGCGTTCCTCGAGGTCCTGGAACTGGGCGATTTCCTCCTCCGGCATGAAATGCAGGCAGTCGCCGCCGAAGAACCACAGCAGATCGCGCGGCACCAGATGGGCGATCTGCGGGTAGCGGTGGAACACCTGACAGATCATGTCCTGGCCGAGGTGGCGTTCCTCGGGGATGTTCGGCAGTGCCTTGACCAGCTCGTCGAAACGTTCGACGAACAGCGCATGGCTTTCATCCGGAACCTGCTCGGCTTCGCCGAGGGCGATGAGGATGCCGCGCAGGTGGGCCAGCAGGGTCAGGTTGTGATTGATGTATGAAGTGGCCATGGGATACCTGTGAAGTGGGGGCGCGCATCATAGCGGGGCCGCGTAGGACAGGCCATGTGGCTAGCCGATGTGGGCCGGGTTACGCCGGCCCGGCGCGCCGTTGGGAATCAGCGCACCTTGTCGGCGCTGGGCAGTAGGTCTTCCTTAGCGAAGTCGTCGACGTCGATCACCGCGCGCCGAGCGATTTCAGCCTGGTGCAGGGTGTGAGCCTCCTCGCTGCTGAGCACGCCAGCCTCGAGGGCCGCATCGATCGGGTTCTGCCCGGCCTTGGGCTGGAACTGGTCGTCCTTCAGCGCCTTGTGCAGTTTGCGCGAGGTGGCGTGACTCGATGCGAGCAGATCGAAGGCGTGTTTCAGGCCGCCCACCGCATCGTTCGGGTCCTGCGGGCGGAAGCAGCCGTCGAGCAGTTGCTCCAGCGCCGGGTCGCCTTCGGGGCGGCCGAGGATTGCAGCCACTTCGGCGTCCAACTCGTCGCTCGGGCCGGGATGACGGCGACCGAAGGGGAACACCACGAGGGTCAACAGGGCACCCAGCAGACGGTTCGGGAAGTTGGCAAGAATGCCCTCCAGCGCCAGTTCCGCCTTGCCCAGGCATTCCTCCAGCGACCAGCTCAACAACGCCTGTTGCTCCGCCGGGTAACCCAGGTCATGGAAGCGCTTGAGCGCCGCCGAGCCCAGGTACAGGTAGCTGAGCACGTCGCCGAGGCGCGCGGAGAGCCGCTCGCGACGCTTCAGCTCGCCGCCCAGCAGCATCATGCTGAGGTCGGCGAGCATCGCGAAGGCCGCGGCCAGGCGGTTCAGCGAGCGGAAATAGCTGCGCGACAAGCCGCGCCCCGGCGCCTTGCCGAGCAGGCCGAAGCTGAGCCCGAGCACCAGCGTGCTGGCGGCGTTGCTGACGGCGAAGCCGATGTGCTGCATCAGCAGGCGGTCGAACTTCACCAGCGCCGCGTCGCGGTCCGGTTCGTGGACCAGGGCCATTTCCTTGAGCACGAACGGATGGCAGCGAATCGCGCCCTGGCCGAAGATCATCAGGTTGCGCGACAGGATGTTCGCGCCTTCCACGGTGATGAAGATCGGCGCCGCCTGCCAGGATCGGCCGAGGTAGTTCTTCGGCCCCATGATGATCCCCTTGCCGCCGTGGATATCCATGGCGTGGGCGATGCACTCGCGACCGCGCTCGGTCAGGTGGTACTTGAGCACCGCGGAGAGCACCGAGGGTTTCTCGCCCAGGTCGACCGCATTGGCCGTGAGTACGCGGGCAGCATCCATCAGCCAGGCGTTGCCGCCGATACGCGCCAGCGCTTCCTGGATACCCTCGAACGCCGACAGCGGCACGTTGAACTGCTCGCGGATCTGCGCGTAGCGCCCACTGGCGTAACCGGTGGCCTTGGCCGCGCTGGTGCCCACCGCCGGCAGCGAGATCGAGCGTCCGACCGACAGGCAGTTCATCAGCATCATCCAGCCTTTGCCGATCATTTCCTCGCCACCGATGATGTAGCTCAGCGGCACGAAGACGTCCTTGCCGGAGTTCGGACCGTTCATGAACGCCGCGCCCAGCGGGACATGCCGGCGGCCGATCTCGACACCCGGCGTGGAGGTCGGAATCAGCGCCAGGGTGATGCCAAGTTCCTCCTGCTCGCCGAGCAGATGGTCCGGATCGTAGGTCTTGAACGCCAGGCCGAGGAGGGTGGCGACCGGCCCGAGGGTGATGTAGCGCTTTTCCCAGGTCAGGCGCAGGCCGAGCACTTCCTGGCCCTCCCACTCGCCCTTGCAGATGATTCCGCTGTCGGTCATCGCGCCGGCGTCGGAGCCGGCATGCGGGCCGGTGAGGGCGAAGCAGGGGATGTCCTGGCCGCTGGCGAGGCTCGGCAGGTAGTGGTTGCGCTGTTCCTCGGTGCCGTAATGCAGCAGCAGTTCGGCCGGGCCGAGGGAGTTGGGCACCATCACCGTGGATGCCAGGTCGCCGCTACGGGTCGCCAGCTTCATCACGATCTGCGAGTGCGCATAGGCGGAGAAGCCCTTGCCCCCGTACTGCTTGGGAATGATCAGGGCGAAGAAACCGTTGGCCTTGATGAAGTCCCAGGCTTCGGGCGGCAGGTCCATTCGCTGGGCGATGTCCCAGTCGCTGACCATGGCGCAGAGTTCGTTGGTCGGCCCCTCGATGAAGGCGCGTTCCTCGTCGGTCAGCCGGGGCGCGGGATAGTCGAGCAGCACATCCCAGTTGGGCCGGCCGCTGAACAGCTCGCCGTCCCACCACACGGTGCCGGCATCGATGGCTTCCTTCTCGGTGGCCGACATCGGCGGCAGCACCTTCTGGAACCAGTTGAACAGCGGCCCGCTGAACACCCGGCGGCGGAAATCGGGCAGCGCCAGCGGCACCGCGATGGCCAGCCACAGCAGCCACAGGACCAGCATGAGCAACACCGGCGCATGGCCGGAAACGCCCATGGCGACCAGGTAGACCGCGACCGCGGCGAGAGACGGCAGTGGCGATACACGCCAGTGGGCGAGCAGGGCGATGCCGACGACAAGAACCAGCAACCAAACGACCAGCATGTGAAATCCTCCGTGAAGACAGCATTCGAAGGCAGTGCTGTCTGGAACTGGCCGCCACCGTTCGTGGTGGCGGCAGGAGCGGTTCGGGCGGATCGCCATGGTGCGATCCCGGGTGGATCATCGTCCATCTCGGGCCGACCGCTTCGTGGATAGTGACCCCCGGCGGATAGGGGAGTTCGCCCATCGCCATGGCCCATGACGGTCTCGGGGAAGGTAGACTTCGACCATTGCAATGGAACGAGCCGAGGTACGTGATGCTGAAGATCTGGGGCCGCAGGAACTCCAACAACGTGCGCAAGGTGCTCTGGTGCGCCGAGGAACTTGGCCTGCCGTACGAGCAGATCGACGCCGGCGGCGCCTTCGGCGTGGTCGGCGACGCGGAGTACCGGGCGAAGAACCCCAACGGCCTGGTCCCGCTGATCGAGGACGACGGTTTCGTGCTCTGGGAGTCGAACGCCATCGTCCGCTATCTGAGCGCCAAGCATGCCGACGGCGGATTGCAGCCGGCGGAACTGCAGGCGCGCGCCAGTGCCGATCGCTGGATGGACTGGATGACCTCGTCGCTGGCCGCGCCGTACCGCACGGTGTTCTGGGGAATGCTGCGCACTGCCGAAGCCGACCGCGACCTTGCCGCCATCGAAGCGGCGCGTAGCCTCTGCGCCAACCTGCTGGCGGTTCCCGAACAGGCTCTGGCCCGGCAGCCGTGGCTGTCCGGCGAGGCGTTCGGCATGGGCGATATCCCGCTGGGGAGCTTCATCTACGCCTGGTTCGAGATGCCGATCGAACGGCCCTCGCTGCCTAATCTGGAAGCCTGGTATGCGCGTCTGCGCGAGCGTCCGGCCTTCCAGCGTGCGGTGATGACGGCGCTCACCTGAGCGCCGTGCCACGAAACACGCGGTTGCAATCGGGACCTTCCGCCCCTATCTAATCCACTCTCTTTCTCGCGCGTGCATTTATTATGAGTTCTGCACTGTCCATCCGGCAGTTGACCAAAACCTACGGCAACGGCTTCCAGGCCCTCAAGGGCATCGATCTGGAAGTGGCCGAAGGCGATTTCTTCGCCTTGCTCGGCCCCAACGGGGCCGGCAAGTCCACCACCATCGGCATTCTCTCGACCCTGGTGAACAAGAGCGGCGGCACGGTCAACGTGTTCGGCCACGACCTCGATGCGCAGCCGTCGGCGCTCAAGCGCTGCATCGGCGTGGTGCCGCAGGAGTTCAACTTCAACCAGTTCGAGAAGGTCTTCGACATCGTCACCACCCAGGCCGGCTATTACGGGATTCCGTTGCGCCAGGCCCGCGAGCGTGCCGAGGAATACCTGACCCAGCTGGGCCTGTGGGACAAGCGCAACGCCGCGTCCCGCGAGCTGTCCGGCGGGATGAAGCGGCGCCTGATGATCGCCCGCGCGCTGGTTCATCAACCGCGCCTGCTGATCCTCGACGAGCCCACCGCCGGCGTGGATATCGAGCTGCGCCGTTCGATGTGGAGCTTCCTCACCGAACTGAACAAGAAGGGCATCACCATCATCCTCACCACGCACTATCTGGAAGAGGCCGAACAGCTGTGCCGCAATATCGGCATCATCGACCACGGGCAGATCGTCGAGAACACCAGCATGCGGGCTCTGCTGGCCAAGCTGCATGCGGAAACCTTCCTCCTCGACCTGAAGGAGTCGCTGCTGATCGAACCGCAGCTGGAGGGCTACCCGGCGCGCCTGATCGACTCGCACACCCTCGAGGTGCAAGTGGAGAAGAGTCTCGGCATCACCGACCTGTTCGCCCAACTGGCGGCGCAGAACATCGAGGTGCTGAGCCTGCGCAACAAGACCAACCGGCTGGAGGAACTGTTCGTGTCCCTGGTCGAACAGAACCTGGCGAAGGTGGCGAGATGAGCGGCGAACTGCGTCCCAACCTGGTCGCCCTGCAGACCATCGTCTACCGCGAAGTACGGCGCTTCCTGCGTATCTGGCCGCAGACGCTGCTGCCCCCGGCGATCACCATGGTGCTGTACTTCGTGATCTTCGGCCGGCTGATCGGCGCGCGCATCGGCGAGATGGGCGGCTTCAGCTACATGGAGTACATCGTGCCCGGGCTGATCATGATGTCGGTGATCACCAACGCCTACGGCAACGTGGTGTCGAGCTTCTTCGGCGCCAAGTTCCAGCGCTCGGTGGAGGAGCTGCTGGTTTCGCCGGTGTCGCCGCACATCATCCTCATCGGCTACGTCACCGGCGGCGTCCTGCGCGGGCTGGCGGTGGCGGCGATCGTCACGGTGCTGTCGCTGTTCTTCACTCACCTGACACTGCATCACCTGGGCATCACGGTGCTGGTGATTTTCCTCGCGGCGACGATCTTTTCGCTGTGCGGCTTCGTCAACGCGGTCTACGCGCGCAACTTCGACGATATCTCGATCATCCCGACCTTCGTGCTGACGCCGCTGACCTACCTGGGCGGGGTGTTCTATTCGATCCATCTGCTGCCGCCGTTCTGGCAGGTGGTGTCGCTGGCCAACCCGATCCTGCACATGGTCAACGCGTTCCGCTACGGCATCCTCGGCGTATCCGACATCCATATCGGCACCGCCGTGGTGTTCATGCTGGGCGCGACCGCGGTCCTTTATCTGGTGTGCATCCGCCTGCTGGTGAGCGGTCGCGGCATGCGCCAGTGAGCGGGGGCGGTCGCTGATCCACGGCAGCGTCGGCCACGGCGCTGCTTCCTATACTCGGGCGACTCGTACCCGTCGACTTTCAGGAGTTCAGCATGCCGTCACGTTCTTCCACCCTCGTCTGCGGCGCGCTGGCGCTGTTCTGCCAGCTCGCCCAGGCCCATGCGCCCGCCCAGGCCTTCGCTTTCGGCGCGCCCGGCAAGGCTGTCGATGCCACCCGGACGGTGGAGGTGACGCTGGGCGATATCTATTTCGCGCCGAAGGTGCTGGAAGTGAAGGCCGGCGAGACGGTGCGCTTCGTGCTGAAGAACGAGGGCAAGCTGGTCCATGAATTCAACCTCGGCGATGCGCAGATGCACGCGGCGCACCAGCGCGAAATGCTCGACATGCAGAGCGCCGGTGCGCTGGCCGGGCACGCGAACATGGCGGGCATGGATCACGGCGTCGAGATGAGCCATGGCGAGGCAAACCCGGCCGCGGGCATGGCCCATGACGATCCCAACAGCGTGCTCGTCCAGCCGGGGCAGACCGGCGAGCTGGTCTGGACCTTCACCCAGGCCAGCGGGCTGCAGTTCGCCTGCAACGTGCCCGGCCATTACCAGGCCGGAATGGTGGGCGAAATCCGCATCGACTGAGGCACCTTCCGGCACCTGCGGTTTTTATCGGGGCGGCGACTGTATAGACTGCCGCGGTTTTCGCCCCGTCAGGTCCATCGCCATGCAACATCCCGCTGAACACTCGCCGCTAGGCAAATCCAGCGAGTACGTCTCCACCTACACGCCGTCGCTGCTGTTTCCGATCCCGCGCGCGCCGAAATGGGCGGAGCTGGGCCTGACCGCGCAGAGCCTGCCGTATTCGGGCGTGGATTACTGGAACTGCTACGAGCTGTCCTGGCTGACGGTGTCGGGCAAGCCGGTGGTGGCGGTGGGCGAGTTCGCGATTCCGGCGGACTCGCCGAACATCATCGAATCCAAGTCGTTCAAGCTCTACCTCAACTCGCTGAACCAGACCCGTTTCGCCTCCCGTGACGAGGTGCAGGCGCTTCTGGTCCGCGACCTGTCCGCTGCCGCCGGCGCGACGGTGGCAGTGACATTGAAGACGCTGGGGCGGGTGGCGCAGGAGGGCATCGTCGAGCCAGCCGGCGTGTGCATCGACGAGCTGGATGTGGAGATCGACGACTTCAGCCGGCCTCGGGCCGAGCTGCTGCGCTGCAACGCGGGCGGAGTGATCGAGGAAAGCTTCCACAGCCACCTGCTCAAGTCCAACTGCCCGGTCACCGGTCAGCCTGACTGGGGCACCCTGGTGGTGCAGTATCGCGGTCCGAAGCTCGACCACGCGCGCTTTCTCGCCTATCTGGTGAGCTTCCGCCAGCACTCGGATTTCCACGAGCAGTGCGTGGAGCGCATCTATCTGGATCTGCTCGATCTGCTCCAGCCGGAGCGTCTCAGCGTGCATGCGCGCTACGTGCGCCGCGGCGGCCTGGACATCAACCCGTATCGCAGCAACCACGCGACGACCTTCGACAACCGGCGACTCGCCCG
This sequence comes from Pseudomonas sp. UBA3153, assembly GCF_002364635.1. Taxonomy (NCBI): domain Bacteria; kingdom Pseudomonadati; phylum Pseudomonadota; class Gammaproteobacteria; order Pseudomonadales; family Pseudomonadaceae; genus Pseudomonas; species Pseudomonas sp. UBA3153. The sequence goes on along the minus strand of NZ_DEYR01000032.1, from coordinate 19,324 downwards.
GCAGTGAGGCAGGCGCCCCGGCGTTGCCGGGGCGTGGACGGCATCAGATACCGATGCTGGCGAGGGTCTGCATCACGTTTCGCAGGGTGCCGGCGAGGGTGGGATGGCTGACTTCGAAACGCTCGACCGCCAGGTTCACGCCGTCCACCAGATTCGGGCTGGGCGGCTGGGTGTTCTCGTAGGCCAGCTGGATCTCGATCTGGTTCATCACCTCGATGATCGACGCGCGTTCGTCATCGTTGAGGGGCGGTTCCTGGTCCAGCTGTTTGCGCAGGTCTTCCAGTTGCAGCTGCAGGTCGTTTGCAGACATGGCGATTCTCCCTTCTTGTATAAGCCAGAACATGGACCCTGCACCGATTCGAAAGGTCCGTGAGATTGGTTTCAGGTTATCACCGGGAACGCCGCGGCGGGCGCGTGGGTCAATGAGTCCGCCGGCGTTCGAGCGGATTCGCTGACCGCGGGCAAGCCCTGCGTCGATAGGCGCACAAAACGCCCCGCGAAACCGGCACTGACGCGCTACCGGCGGCGGAGCACGCTTCACGGGTTTTGTATCAAGCCCTATACTGCGCGCCCGGACGTGGCGGGCCGCCACAGGATTTTTCAAGGAGACACCTCATGCGCGACATCGGTACTGGCTGGATTCAGGGCGTCGCACGCTCGTTCGCCTGTGTTGCCCTGGCACTGCTTCCGCTGGTCGCCCACGCCGCTGAAGAAGATCCGTGGGAGAGCTTCAACCGCGGCATCTTCCGCTTCAACGACACCCTCGATACCTACGCGCTGAAGCCGCTCGCCCAGGGCTACCAGGCGGTCACCCCGCAGTTCCTCGAGGACGGCATTCACAACGTCTTCGGCAACATCGGCGACGTCACCAACCTGGTCAACAACCTGTTGCAGGGGAAAGTGCATGACGCCGGCGTCGATACCAGCCGCCTGATCTTCAACACCACCTTCGGCCTGCTGGGCTTCTTCGACGTGGCCAAGCACATGGGCCTGCAGAAGAGCGACGAAGACTTCGGCCAGACCCTTGGCGCCTGGGGCGTCGGCAGCGGCCCGTACGTGGTGCTGCCGCTGTTCGGTCCGAGCACCCTGCGCGATGCGCCGGCGCGCATCCCGGACAGCTTCCTCAACGTCTACCCGTACATCGACCATGTGCCGACCCGCAACGTGACCTTCGCCGTCGACACCATCGACACCCGCGCCAGCCTGCTGGACGCGGAGAAGATGATCAGCGGCGACAAGTACGTGTTCCTGCGCAACGCCTACCTGCAGAACCGCGAGTTCCGGGTCAAGGACGGCGACGTCGAAGACGACTTCTGAGTCGGATGCTGAAATGAAAAAGGCGGCCCACGGGCCGCCTTTTTTGTTCCGCAGGTTCAGTTCATCGACAGGATCGCGAGGCCGAGGGATTGCCGTCCGTCGCCCAGGTCGGCGACACGCACCACTTCGGCCTCGGCGTCGAGGCTCTTGAGCTGGGCGTGGTCGGAGCCGATGTGCACCTGGACCTTGTCGCCCATGGCCAGCGCGCACTCGGCTTCCAGCTGCATGCCGGTGCTGGAGAGGTTCAGGCACAGCGCGGGGATCTCCTGGCCGGCGTGCCTGAGAACCACGGGGGCTTCGACTCGCATGCGGATGAAATCGCGTTTCTCGCTGTAGGCGTGATCATTCTGGCTCATGGCCGTGTCCTCTCGTTATTGTGCGGCGCGTTCCGGCTCTTATAACCCCCGTCGATTTCAGGTGTAAAGGCCACTCCGGCCATGCTGGCCAGATGCTTGAATCGACTGGCGGATGGGAGTACCGTCTGCGCCTGAATCGAACCGGTGAAGCGCCCTGGCTGATCGGCCAGGAGCATAAGTCCAACCGTCCGCGGCGCCGTTTGCCTGGATACCTCATGCACAATCCCAGTGCCAAGCTGCTTATCATCGATGACGACGAGGCCGTACGTGCAAGCCTCGCGGCCTATCTGGAAGACAGCGGCTTCAGCGTTCTGCAAGCGAGCAACGGCCTTTCCGGCCTGCAGATCTTCGAACGCGAACATCCCGATCTGGTGATCTGCGACCTGCGCATGCCTCAGGTCGACGGGCTCGAGCTCATTCGTCGTATCGGCGCCCTGGAGGTCGAGACGCCGGTCATCGTCGTTTCCGGTGCCGGCGTGATGAGCGATGCCGTCGAGGCCCTGCGCCTGGGCGCCGCCGACTACCTGATCAAGCCGTTGGAAGACCTGGCCGTACTCGAGCACTCGGTGCGTCGCGCGCTGGACCGTGCCTACCTGCGGGCGGAAAACGACCGCTACCGGGTCAAGCTGGAAAATGCCAACCGCGAGTTGCAGGCCAGCCTGCACCTGCTCCAGGAAGACCAGAATGCCGGCCGCCATGTACAGATGAACATGCTGCCGGTGACGCCCTGGACCTCGGACAACCTGCACTTCGCCCACCAGATCATTCCTTCGCTGTACCTGTCGGGCGATTTCGTCGACTACTTCCGTGTCGACGACCGGCGGATCGTGTTCTACCTCGCGGACGTATCCGGGCATGGCGCCTCGTCCGCCTTCGTCACCGTGCTGCTGAAGTTCATGACCACCCGGCTGCTCTACGAATCGCGGCGCAACGGAGTGCTTCCGGACTTCAAACCGTCCGAAGTGCTCGGCCACATCAATCGCGGGCTGATCAACACCAAGTTGGGCAAGCACGTGACCATGGTCGGAGGGGTGATCGACGAGGAGCGCGGTACGCTGACCTACAGCATTGGCGGGCATCTGCCGCTGCCCGTGCTCTTCGATGGCAAGGAATCGCGTTACCTGCAGGGGAAGGGATTGCCGGTCGGCCTGTTCAACGAGGCCACCTACGAGGACAACCTCCTGGAGTTGCCGGAGGCGTTCAGCCTGACGCTGCTCTCGGATGGGATTTTGGACCTTTTGCCGGGCGATACGCTCAAAGACAAGGAAGCCGAGTTACCGCAGCTTGTGCGGTCGGCTGGCGGCACCCTAGACGGGTTGCGCCAGGTTTTCGGATTGGCCACGCTGGGCGAAATGCCGGATGACATTGCCCTCCTGGTCCTGAGCAGGAACCTTGCATGAGTAGCGGTAGAATTCAGTTTGCCGAGCAGGAAGGCACCTTCGTTCTCAAGTTCGTCGGTGAGATACGCCTGACCCTGTGTTCGGCGCTGGATGCCACGATCGAGCAGATTTTCACGGCGTTGAATTTCTCGGCGATCGTCATCGACCTCACCGAAACGCGCAGCATCGACAGCACCACCCTCGGCCTGCTGGCCAAGTTGTCGATTCTCTCGCGGCAGAAGGTCGGCCTGTTGCCGACCGTGGTCACCACCCATCCGGACATCACGCGCCTGCTGCAATCCATGGGCTTCGACCAGGTGTTCAACATCGTCGACCGCCCGCTGCCATGCCCCGAGTGCCTGACCGACCTGCCGTCGCAGGATCAGTCGGAAGAGGTCGTGCGCGCCAAGGTGCTCGAAGCGCACCGCATCCTGATGGGACTCAACGAGTCCAATCGCGAGGCGTTCCACGATCTGGTGAACGCACTCGAACGCAGCTGACCGCTCAGGCAATCCATAACGCAAAACGGGCGATCCCCGCAGGGAGATCGCCCGTTTCGTTCAGGCGACTGCGTCAGACCTTGGCGGCGAGCAACAGCTCGAGCTTCTCCTGGTCGCGGGCGAACTGGCGGATGCCCTCGGCGAGTTTCTCGGTCGCCATCGGGTCTTCGTTCATTGCCCAGCGGAAACGGCTCTGGTCCAGCACCAGGCGCGATTCGCCCTGGCCACCGGCGTTCAGCTTGCGCTCCAGGACGCCCTGGTCCTCCTCCAGTTTCTGCAGCAGTTCCGGGCTGATGGTCAGGCGATCGCAGCCGGCCAGCTCCTCGATCTGGCTGAGGTTGCGGAAGCTCGCGCCCATGACCACGGTCTGGTAGCCGTTGGCCTTGTAGTAGGCGTAGATGCGCGATACGGACTGGACGCCCGGATCTTCGGCGCCGACGTAGTCGCGGCCTTCGGCCTTCTTGTACCAGTCGTAGATGCGCCCGACGAAGGGCGAGATGAGGAATACGCCGGCATCCGCGCAGGCGGCTGCCTGGGCGAAGGAGAACAGCAGGGTCAGGTTGGTCTGCACGCCGGCCTTTTCCAGCTCCTCGGCGGCGCGGATACCTTCCCAGGTGGCGGCGATCTTGATCAGCACGCGTTCACGGCCGATACCCGCCTTGTCATACAGCTCGATCAGGCGCTCGGCGCGACGCAGCGTGGCGTCGGTGTCGAAGGACAGGCGTGCATCGACTTCGGTGGAGATTCGGCCAGGAATGACCTTGAGGATTTCCTGGCCGACCGCGACGCCGAAGCGGTCGGAGGCAAGGCCGAGGTCGCCGTCGCATCCGGTCACCGCATTACCCAGCAGCTCGGCGTAGCGGGGCAGGGAAGCGGCCTTGAGCAGCAGCGAAGGGTTGGTGGTGGCGTCCACGGGCTTCAGGCGGGTGATGGCGTCGAGGTCGCCGGTATCGGCGACGACGGTGGTGAATTGCTTGAGTTGTTCCAGCTTCGAGGTCATGGGGACTCTTTCCTGTGCGATGGCCTGACCTTACCCGAGGGGGCCAGCGCCGCTCAAGAGAGCGCGACGGGCCGGCGGGTCGGACAGGGCTTTGATCGAATCGGGCGGCGGGCGTTCCTTGGGATTTTCCTTCAGTGCCCTTCGAGCAGCCCGATGGCCTGATCCAGCAAACCGAGCGGGTCGCGGGTCTTGTGCACATCCACCGACAGCAGCTGGCGAAAGCGCCGGGCGCCGTTGAATCCCTGGCCGAGGCCCAGCACGTGCCGGGTGATGTGGTGCATTGCACCGCCATCGGCCAGGTGCCGGGCGATGTAGGGGCGCATCGCCCGCAGCGCGTCGGCGCGGCTGATCGGCGGTGTCTCGTCGCCATACAGCGCGCCATCCACGTCGGCCAGCACGTAGGGGTTGTGATAGGCCTCGCGGCCGAGCATCACGCCGTCGAAGGTCTGCAAATGCGTCCGGCATTCGGCGAGGGTCTTGATCCCGCCATTGAGGATGATCTCCAGACCAGGGAAGTCGCGCTTCAACTGGGCGGCGATGTCGTAACGCAGCGGCGGAACCTCGCGGTTCTCCTTCGGCGACAGGCCTTCGAGGATGGCGATCCGCGCATGCACGGTGAAACTGGTGCAACCGGCTTCGTGCACCTGGCCGACGAAATCGCAAAGCTCCGCGTAGCTGTCGCGGCCGTTGATGCCGATGCGGTGCTTCACCGTCACCGGGATCGTCACCGCATCGAGCATCGCCTTCACGCAGTCGGCTACCAGCGTCGGGTGCGCCATCAGGCAGGCGCCAATCATGTTGTTCTGCACCCGGTCGCTGGGGCAGCCGACGTTGAGGTTGACCTCGTCGTAGCCGGCCTGCTCGGCAAAAGCCGCGCAGGCGGCCAGTTCGGCCGGCACGCTGCCGCCCAGTTGCAGCGCCAGCGGGTGCTCGGCCTCGTCGTAGCGCAGGAAACGCTCGCGGTCGCCGTTGAGCAGCGCGCCCGTGGTGACCATCTCGGTGTACAGCAGCGCATGGCGCGAGAGGAGGCGCAGGAAGAACCGGCAATGGCGGTCAGTCCAGTCCATCATCGGCGCAACGGAGAAGCGTCTAGGCACCGTGGCTGGCGTGGTTGCTGAGTTTAGGCCTTGTGGCATGGGTGTCTCCGGCGTGCGCGTTTCTGACGTGTTTCTGGGGGTTTGCGGGCATTCTTAAAAGTTGGGTGGTACGCTGTACCACTCAAATGCTCGCATGTACCACCGGCCGACAGGATGTACCACCATGGCAACGATCAGACCGCGAAAGAGGGCTGACGGCACGATCAGTTACACCGCGCAGATTCGAATCAAAAAAGATGGAGTGCAAGTTTACACGGAGAGCCAGACCTTCGCCCGCAAGAAGGCGGCCGAGGCGTGGGTGAAGCGCCGCGAGACTGAGCTGAGTGAGCCTGGTGCAATTGAGCGCGCCAAGAAGGGCGGTGTCCTGCTCAAGGATGTGATCGATAAGTACTTGGCTGAGGTCGGGCAGGCCCAGCCGCTTGGGCGAACGAAGGAGTACACGCTGCGTGCGATTGCTGCTTCGTATTTGGGTGAAATGACGCCTGCGCAGATGACTAGCCAGGTGCTGGTTGATTATGCGCTGTGGCGAATGAGTCCGGATGGTGGTGGTGTTCAGCCGCAGACTGCCGGTAATGACCTGGCGCACCTTGGGGCGGTGCTGTCAGTTGCTCGGCCGGCGTGGGGGTATGACGTACCGGCTGGTGCCATGACCGATGCGCGGATGGTGCTCAACAAGCTGGGTTACAAGATGAAGAGCCGCGAGCGCGAGCGCCGGCCGACGCCGGCTGAGCTAGCTCAGATGCTTGAGCGGTTCTGTGATGTGTTGAAGGCCCGGCCGCAGTCGGTGCATATGCCGAAGGTCGTGCTGTTTGCCTTGTTCTCTACGCGCCGGCAGGACGAGATTGTGCGCATACGCTGGGCTGACCTGGATGAAGCGCGGCAGGCGGTGCTGGTCCGGGATATGAAAAACCCCGGCGACAAGTGGGGCAACGACGTCTGGTGTCATCTGCCGCCAGAGGCTTGGGCCATCGTGCAAAGCATGCCGAGGGTCTATGAAGAGATATTCCCATACACGGGTGATGCGATACAGGGCGCGTGGGGGCGGGCGATTGAGCGGACGCAGATTGAGGATCTTCACTTCCATGATCTACGGCATGGTGGCGTGAGCAGGCTGTTTGAGATGGACTGGGATATTCCTCGGGTGGCGAGTGTTTCTGGCCACCGGGACTGGAACTCACTGCGACGCTATACCCACCTGCACGGGCGTGGGGATTCGTTTGCGGGCTGGGAGTGGCTGCCGAAGGTCATAGCGATGCCTGTGACCTTCGGTGCGGCAGTAGCCAAACGCAAGCAGCTGTCAGGCGCATAGCTGCTTGCACTCTTTGATAGCTGCGGCGCGCTGATCGTCGAGGTAGTTCGCCAAGTCCTGAAGGTGGATGCCCTTGGCCGACTTCTGGCTGTTCTCCAGCCGGGTGATCGGAATTTTAATCTGCCCGGCCAATACCTTACGCTGGAACATGTCCGGCGTCAGGTGGGTAAAGTAGTCCTTGCACACCTGCTCGAGCGGGATGATGGCTTTGCCATCGTATTGGGTTATCAGCAGAAATGCGGTTTTCATGTTTGCCTCGTTTGGGTCTGTCTAGCCTTCAAAGCCATTCAATACGAAAGCCTCCTCCGCGTGTTCGCGTATCTGGATGGTTTGGCGACAGATTAAAGATGGTTCAGGCTCTAAAAATTGAAGCCAATCTAGGGGCAGGATCAGCCGGAAACGAAAGGAGCAAATAGGTCATGGGAGTCCCGCTCGGGACTGCTGCAACTATTTGCCGGATATTTCCGCTGAAACAGGAAAATAAATCGGAAAAAAACAAGCCTCAGTGTCCATGGTGAGTGGCCGCAATCGCCCATGGTTGCTAGCATCGATGCATTGATAAAGTGCGCAGGAAAATGCGCGAAAGCTTCACATGGGAAATTATCCGAATGCCGTTGATCACCGACCGCAGCTACCTAGATCCAGTCCTACCGGAGAGCTTGCCGGCGTCGATCATCAACTCAGCCGATGAGCTACCACGCAAGATCGAATTTCTGGCCGGACGCTTGTCACCGGAGACCTCTGCACGTGTAGCCGAGCTACTGCGGCTTACCAACAGCTACTACTCCAACCTGATTGAAGGTCAGTACACCAAGATCGCGGATCTGCAGCGTGCCCAAAACGCTCCGAAGCGTGATCGCAAGCAGCTGACTGACTTGGCAGTCCAGCACGTGGAAGAGCAGGCCGTGCTTGAGCGTGCAATGCGCCGCTATCAGGGTGATAGTTTCTCAGCGATGTTCGACCCGACTCTATTGGAGAAGATCCATCACCGGCTGTTCAAGCACGCAAGCCCAGAAGCACTGACGCTCGAAGATGGGCGGCGAATGTCGCCTGGCTGCCTGCGTGCAGAGGACAATGAGCAAGTTCGTGTCGGCCAGCACGCAGCTCCAGCGGCAGCAGCCGTGCGCCCGATGCTTCTGCACCTACAGAGCAGTTTCGGAAGAATTACCGACCCACGCCGGCGTCTGATTGCAATTCTAGCTAATCATCACCGGACCGCCTTCGTACACCCCTTCTTAGATGGGAACGGGCGGGTTACGCGCATGCAAACACACCTGCAGCTCTGCTATCTGGGTTTGAGGCCTATGCTTTGGTCGCTATCCCGAGGGCTTGCACGTAGGCATGAGGACTACTACCGTCACCTTGCTCTCGCGGACAGCCCCCGTCAGGGCGATCTGGATGGGCGTGGCCAGCTTTCCCAGCGGTACTACTTCGGGTTCATCGAGTTCATGCTCGATGTCTGCCATGACCAGGTCGATTACATGACGGAGGCGCTGAATACGGTGACCTTACGTGCTCGCCTGACGAAGGTATTTCAGTACAACGAGCAGCTGCAACACAGCGGCGTGCGACCCACCACGGCACCTGCGGTGTTGGCTCTGCTCACTCAGGGCAGCATGCCTCGCAGCGATTTCAAGATATTCACCGGCCTGAACCCCCGCCAAGCCTCCGATGAGCTGTCCGCGTTGGTGAGTCTCGGCGTGGTGCACAGCGAATCGCCTAAAGCACGCATTATTGAGCCAGGTCTGCCGGCCTGGTTTGCCGGCGAGATCTTCCCCGAGCTTCATCGGAGGTTCCAGTAGCTAAAGGACAGCACTGGCCGCTCGGTCAGTGCTCATCAGTCGTCATGGGCGTGTATCGGTTGGATACGAGCCCCTGGGCGTTTCGCATTGCGCTTAACACCCGCATAGGACCATTTGATTTCAGTGGTTAACTTGCGGATCAGCTTCTGCGTAATGCCTAGCAGGCGGGTTAGGGCAAGCCGGGTGATTCAGTACTGAGTTTTTTGATTTGGGGCCGTCGGGTCACTTGAGCTATCCGAAGCGTTATCTGCCATAGGCAATCGTGTGACTCTGGAACTTCCAACTGTGCAAATTTCTCGTATTTATATGCACCGCCACCCAGGAAAATAGAGTCAACTGCGTGCCCTTTAAAAACTCGTAGCCCTTGTTTGTTTTTCGTCATTACGGCGTGAGTGATTTGGTTGGCAGCTTTATCAAGGTCAGCGCTAGACGGTATCTTTTTACCGTAGAGAATTGCTGTTTATTTTATTGACAGAAGAATATATTCGTTTTTGTCAAAACCCTGAATGCTGTCGTAGCTTTCGGCTATTTATTTAACGCTTCAAGCAAGGAATAGATATCTGTGAGGCAGCTATTATATAAAATAGCGACTAGCTTGCGGTCGTCAGAAATATCCAGTCAACGCTAAGTAAGTAGAACCCGTAGTTGGCTGGAATATCTGTAAAGTCTTTCAGAAATTGAGCTGTATCGTGAAGCAGTGTGTGCAAAATCTGCACATACTGAGGTTGATGGAAAAGCCTATCAGTAGCGACTGTTCAAGCTTAATGTAATATTCACTGTGGCTACATGTTCAATTAATGGATGGCGCGCATTATTGCTGGCGGATGTCCATGTTTTAAGGGAGTACCTCACTCGCAGTAACAGCCTTAATCGCCAGTGCTTCGATGCTAACGCCAGCTAACTAGATGCGGCATCGCCCGGAAAGCTATTTAGCGGCGTAACTTGTGTCGGTCGAATGACCACATCATAAGCATCCACATCCGGCTTTCCGTGCGCGCTGATCACGTTGCTTTAGCCGATATCGAGGCCAACGAAGGTTCCCATAGACAATCTCCAGTCCATTTGCGTCATGCCGTCTACACCAGATGGTTGTCAGATGACGACGACAGGGGCTGCAATCAAAGAAATCAGGCGCGCTTACCGCTAAAGATCGGCAAAACGACACAAGGTGGTCACAGGATGACGACGCGGAGTGATTATTCAGGTCCAGCGGGGGGGGGGGGGGGC